>NZ_LEKR01000029.1:0-53271 GCF_001580555.1 Stenotrophomonas sp. DDT-1 | reverse complement strand
GGGCAGCACATCAGCGCGCCGGTGAGGTTCGAAAAGCGGGGTCTGGTAGTGCCGGCCGCGGGCCGGCAACCCGACCTTCGCTGATTGCCGGCCAGCGGCCGGCACTACCATGCCGCTCTTGCTCCCTTTCACGCATTTCACCCCCCCGCCCCTTGACCTCAACCAATGTTGAGGTGCGATAACGATCTCCCCACGGCCAGCCCTCTGGCCTTCCCCACGGAGATTGCTTCGATGTCGTACTCGCTTCCCCCGCTCCCCTACGCCTATGACGCCCTCGAGCCGCACTTCGATGCGCGCACGATGGAGATCCACCACAGCAAGCACCACCAGACCTACGTCAACAACCTCAATGCCGCCATCGAGCAGGCCGGCATCGCCGAGCAACCGGTCGAGGCGCTGATCGCCAACCTCGATGCCGTGCCCGAGGCGCAGCGTGGCGCGGTGCGCAACAACGGCGGTGGCCACGCCAACCACAGCCTGTTCTGGACCGTGCTCTGCCCCAACGGTGGTGCACCCGATGATGAACTGGCCGCCGCCATCGACCGTGACCTTGGCGGCTTCGATGCCTTCAAGGATGCGTTCAGCAAGGCCGCGCAGACCCGCTTCGGCAGTGGCTGGGCCTGGCTGACCATCGATCGCGATGGTCGTCTGCAGGTGGAAAGCAGCGCCAACCAGGACAGCCCGCTGATGGGCGCAACGGTCGGCTTGTCCGGCAATACCCCGATCCTGGCGCTTGACGTCTGGGAACACGCCTACTACCTGCACTACCAGAACCGCCGCCCGGACTACATCGGCGCCTTCTTCAACATCATCAACTGGGCCGAGGTCGGCCGGCGCTACCGCCAGGCCCGGGCCTCATGAGCGGCGAGACACTGCCGTACGCCGGGCCGTGGGCAGGGGTGTTCCCCGCCCCGGCCCCGGTGCCATCGGTCGAGATGCCGCCGCGTGCCCTGCGGCGGCTGCTCGGCCATTTCCCGACCGGCGTGGCCATCGTCTGCGCGCGCGATGCACAGGGCAAGCCGGTCGGCCTGACCATCAACTCGTTCGTACCGGTCTCACTGCAGCCCCCCTTGGTGCTGTGGAACCTGGCGCTGCACGCACAGAGCCTGTCCACCTTCCAGCGCGCCACGCGCTTTGCGCTCAGCGTGCTGGCGGCCGACCAGGAAGCACTGGCCCGGCGCTTCGCCGATCCGCAGGTGCGCAACCGCTTCGACGGCCTGGCATTGCTGGATGACGACGAGGACGCCCCGCCGCGCATCGCCGGTGCGGTCGCCCATCTCACCTGTACCCGCCACGCGCAGTGGCCGGTAGGCGATCACCTGCTGCTGGCCGGCCGCATCATCGAAGTGCACGAGAACGGCGGCGCGCCGCTGCTGTTCCATCGCGGCCGCTTCCAGCCCGGCCCGGCCGAACTGCTGGTGGAGGTGCGCGGATGAACATCGAAGCTCTGGAATGCATGCTTGCCGCAGGCAAGGACGGCGCGCTGCTGCGCTTCGGCCTGGGCAAGGGCTGGCTGGATGCCGGCAACCCGGTACGCGCGGCAACCCACCTGGGCCGCTGCGTGGTGCTTGATCCGCAGTACTCGGCAGCCTGGAAGCTGCTGGGCAAAGCCTGGCTGGCCAGTGGCCAGCCACAGGCGGCGCGTGAGGCATGGCAGCGCGGCTTGAGCGTGGCCGGCAGCAAGGGCGACCAGCAGGCATGCAAGGAAATGCAGGTGTTCCTGCGACGCCTCGACCGCGAGCAGGCCGCCCCGGCGAAGGCGGGCTGAGTCGATCAGCCCGCGTTGGCCGATGCCGGTGCGGACATGATGTCCGGCATCGGCAGGCGGCGCGGCTTGCTCGGGAATGCGTGGCGCAGGATGCGCCAGACCACCTGGCCGAACTGGCGCGGCAGCGAGCCGTTGTTGTAGTGCTGGCCGTAGCGGCGGCAGATGTCCTTCACTTCCGTGGCGATGGCCGCATAGCGGTTGGCCGGCAGATCCGGGTAGAAATGGTGCTCGATCTGGTGGCTGAGGTTGCCCGACAGCACGTTGATCAGGAAGCCACCGCTGATGTTGGACGAACCGCGCAGCTGGCGCAGGTACCAGTGGCCGCGCGACTCATTGCGCAGGCACTCCTTGGGGAAGGTTTCCGATTCGGCGGTGAAGTGCCCGCAGAAGATGATCACGTAGGTCCAGATGTTGCGCAGGCCGTTGGCGACCAGGTTGCCCAGCATCACGGTGAGGAAGAACGGACCCGCCAGCAGCGGGAAGAACACGTAGTCCTTCAGCACCTGGCGCAGCATCTTGCGCGCCACCGGGCGGGTCTGCAGCCACATCGCACGGGCACTCATGCGGCCCTTCAGCCAGCGGCCAAGGCGAAGGTCCTGCGCGGCCACACCCCACTGGAACAGCAGTGCGAAGATCGGCGCGATGATCGGCTGCAGCAGGTAGAACGGCTTCCAGCGCTGTTCCGGGAAGATGCGCAGCAGGCCGTAGCCGATGTCATCGTCCATGCCACGCACATTGGTGTAGGTGTGGTGGCGGAAATTGTGGGTCTTGCGCCAGTTGTCGGCGGTGGCAACGATGTCCCACTCGTAGGTGTTGCCATTGAGCTTGGGATCACCGGTCCAGTCGAACTGGCCGTGCATCACGTTGTGGCCCAGCTCCATGTTCTCCAGGATCTTCGACAGCGCCAGCAGCAGCGTGCCGGTGATCGCGGCCGGCCACAGCAGCGGCATCCAGAACAGCGGCGAAAACGCCGCCAGGAACAGCAGGCCACGGCCACCCACGCCGAACCAGCGCACGGCGGCGGCCACGCGGCGGATGTAGCGGGTATCGGAGGCGCCGAGGCTGCCGATCACACGGTCGCGGATCGCGTCGAGTTCCTCGCCGAAGGCATGCATCTCGGCAGTACTCAGGGCACGGTCGGTGGCGCGGGTCATGGCAGGCGTCCTCAGAGATCCAGGGTCAGGTCGGTGGTCGGTGCGCTCACGCAGATCCGTACCGGCTGTGCCGACTCGGACTGCAGGTCGCCGGTGCGCAGGTGGCGGGTGGCGCCACTGACGCGGTCACAGCTGCAGGTGTTGCAGATGCCCATGCGGCAGCCATGCTTGGGCTTGATGCCATGGGCTTCGAGGCTTTCCAGCAACGAGCGGCCGCGCGGCACGCTCAGCTGGCGGCCACTGCGGGCAAGGGTCAGCGACACTTCGCCTTCGCTGCTGGCATCACGCAACGGCGCCGGCGGAGTGAATGCTTCCGCCTGGAAACCCGCGACCTGGTGCGCCAGGCGTTCGCGCGCAGCGGCAACGAATCCATCCGGGCCACAGGCCAGCACGTGGCGCTGCGCCAACGGGGTGTCATCGCCGGCCACCTGCAGATCGTGGGTATCGATGCGTGCGGCAGGCACATCGCCTTCGCGGGTGGTCAGCAGGTGCACACGCAGGTTCGGCTGGCGCGCGGCCAGTGCCTGCAGCTCATCGCGGAACTGCAGCTGGGCGGCACTGCGCTCCCAGTAGAACAGGTCCACCGGCGCGGCCAGCGGGCGCTGGCAGGCTTCGCGCAGCAGGCTGCGCATCGGCGTGATGCCACTACCGGCCGCCAGCAGCAATACCGGAGCCGCGGCCGGCAGCTGGAATTCTCCGAACGCAGCCTCCAGGCGGAACAGCTCGCCCGGCTGCGCATGGTTGACCAGATGCTGGCTGACTCGGCCGCCCTCGACCGCCTTGACGGTGATCGCCAGTTCGCGCGGTCCCAGCGCAGTGGGGCTGTAGCTGCGCTGCCACAGGCGTCCTTCAATCTCCACGCCCAGGGTGACGTGCTGGCCCGCGCGCATGCCGGCCCAGTGCTGGTTGGTGCGCAGGACCAGGGTCGCCGCGCCCTCGCCGGCCGGCTCGCGCCGGACCAGGCGGGCCACCGGTTCACGCAGGGTCCACAGGGGATTGATCTGGCCCGCCCAGAAATCGAACAGCGACGGCGAGACCCAGCGGTACGGAGAGAACAGGGATGGACGGACGACAGCGCTCATAGGCGCACTATACGGGCGCACATACACCTGTGTATACATGTGTATATTGAACCGGATTGGGTATGATTCAGCCTCGCCCCACCGGAACCGCCATGGCCGCCGCCACCGTCTTGTCGACGCCTGAAGATGCCAACAGCCCGGCCCGCCGTACGGTGAGCCGCGAGGATCTGCTGGCCGCCGCCCTGAAACTGATCGGGCCGCACCGCAGCCTGTCCACGCTCAGCCTGCGCGAAGTGGCACGCGAGGCCGGCATCGCGCCGAACAGCTTCTACCGGCAGTTCCGCGACATGGACGAACTGGCCGTAGCGCTGATCGACGCGGCCGGCCGCTCGCTGCGCACCATCATCGGCGAGGCCCGCCAACGCGCCACCTCCACCGCCACCAGCGTGGTGCGGGTCTCGGTGGAGACCTTCATGGAGCAGCTGCGCGCCGACGACAAGCTGCTGCACGTACTGCTGCGCGAAGGCGCGGTCGGCTCGGACGACTTCAAGCACGCGGTCGAACGCGAGCTGCATTATTTCGAGGAAGAGCTGCAGCACGACCTGGTGCGCCTGGCCGCACTGGATGGCGCCGTACTGCATGCCCCCGAACTGGTGGCCAAGGCCATCACCCGGCTGGTGTTCGCGATGGGTGCCACCGCCATGGACCTGCCGCCGGAGAAGGATCCGGAACTGGTCGATCAGATCTCCACGATGATCCGCATGATCATCGTCGGCGCACGTACCCCTGCCGCCTTCCGCCGCGGCTGACGATCCGCTCCCGGGGCGGATCCCTTTCCAAAGGAAAGGGCTCTGGCCCCGTCCCCACTGCCCCCACGACTATTCCATCCTCCGCCTATGACCACCGGCAGGGTGGTCGTTACCAGATGTGATGTTATAACACTTGCATGATCTGACTCGGCCGGCGCTCCGCCCGAAATTGCTGCGGCTTCGTTATATAGCACTTGCTATATTCATAAGTCATTGCTTTCATATGCGTCAGCCAGGTCGCCCTCGCCGCCTTTCTTCCTACAAGGACGACGCCCTCATGCACTCTATCCCCCACCGCTTCCGACGGTTGCCGCTGGCCGCCGCCATTGTCCTGACCCTGCCGCTGCCTGCAGTGGCCGACACTCCGAAACCGACCGAACTGGACCGTGTGCAGGTCAAGGTCAGCACCGCCACGCGCAGCGAACGCCTGCTGTCGGACGTGCCGATCCGCACCGAAGTGCTGCGCAAGGAAGACATCGCGCTGCGCGCGGCCACCGACTTCTCGCGCGCCGCCGAGTTGATCAACGGCCTGCGCGTGGAAAGCAACTGCCAGAACTGCAACACCAGCGAAGTACAGCTGCTGGGCCTGCCCGGCGCCTACAACCAGCTCCTCTTCGATGGCATTCCACTGCTGTCCACGCTGGGCAGCGTGTACGGTCTGGAGCAGATCCCGGCCGGGTTCGTCGACCGCATCGAAGTGGTCAAGGGCGGCGGCTCGGCGCTGTACGGACCGGGCGCGGTTGCCGGTGTGATCAACCTGATTCCGCCGCTGCCGGCGCGCAGCGGTGGCCATGTGCAGGCCGGCGTGGATGTGCTGAAGGGTACGCCGCAGAAGAACGCCGATGTTCGACTGGACCTGGTTGCCAAGGACGCAGACGCCGGGCTTTCGGTGATTGCCCAGCGCAACTGGAACAGCGGCATCGACTACAACGGTGACGGCTACACCGAGATCACCCGCAAGAACCTCAAGGTCGGCGGGCTGCAGGCCTGGTACGCGCCCACGGCGGGCACGCGGCTGCGCCTGGACCTGCAGGTGACCGATGAAACCCGCCGCGGCGGCAATCGCCTGGATCAGCCCGAATACCTGGCCAACATCGCCGAATCGCTGGATACGAAATACCGGCGCGGCAGCGTGTCGTGGGACCAGGAGATCACCGCCGACGTCGATTTCCGCCTGGCCTATGCCTTCGCCGACATCGACCGCGACAGTTTCTATGGCGGCCTGGGCGATGTGGTCACCGATCCCTCGGCGCCCGGCTATGACCCGTTGCAGCTGGACCGCAACGTGGCCGGCAGCGCGGCCTCGCGTTCGTGGCGCCAGTACGGCCGCACCCACAACCCGCTGCACTACATCGACAGCCAGTTGAACTGGCGCCGCGGCGCGCATGCGCTGGCCTTCGGTGTGCAGTACAAGCACGAGGCGCTGCGCGACGACAACCGCACCGGTGACGGGCAACGTCTCGCGCTGCTGGAGGATGCGACCTTCCACAACCTGGGCGCCTTCATCCAGGACGAGTGGAGCCTGCGCGACAACGTCGACCTGGTGCTGGGCGCACGCGTGGACAAGAGCTCGGAGCTGGACAACGCGGTGTTCTCGCCGCGCATCGCGCTGGCCTGGCAGGCTACTCCGAACCTGAAATGGCGCGCCGGCATCGCCACCGGCTTCCCTGCGCCGGAGATCTTCGTCGAGGATGTGCACGTCGATACGCTGGGCGGCGAACAGGTGCGAGTGCGCAACACGGACGGTCTGAAAGAAGAGCGCGCGTTGACCACCCTGTTCGGTTTTGACTGGCGCTCGGACCCGGCCAATCCGGTGTGGAGTTGGGATGCCACCGCCTCCTATGCACGCATCCGCGACACCTTCGCGCTGGGCGAGATCCAGCGCGGCGATGACGGACAACTGAGCCAGCTGCGCTACAACGCCTCCGGCTCCAACGTATTGGGTGCGGAAACCAACCTCGGCTGGCAACCGTCGCCGCAATGGCGCCTGACCGCCGGTGCCTCGTGGTACCGCTCGCGCTTCCGCGAACCGCAGCGCATCTTCGACGACACTGGCGACGGTGGCGATACCATCATCGAAAGCCGCGACTACCTGAAGACACCGCGCTGGACCGGCCTGGCGCAGCTCAGCTGGATGCCTGCCGAACCGTGGGAAACCTTCGTCGCGCTGCGCCATACCGGGCCGATGTCGGTGCTGAACAACCGGCTGGGCGAGCTGCACCGCACACGTTCTTTCCTGGTCACCGATCTTGGTGCGCGCTGGCACCGCCATCTGGGCACGCAGGCGCAGCAGGAAGTGTCGGTAGCCGCTGGCGTCAAGAACGTGTTCGATCAGCGCCAGAAGGATCTGGAAGTGGGCGCGCTGCGTGACAGCGACTATGTCTACGGGCCGCGCTTCGCGCGCTCGTGGTACGTCAACCTGCGCTATGCGTTCTGAAGCTCTGCGAGCGTTGTTGCTGGCCTGTGCCATGCTGCTGGCCGCACCGGCGATGGCTGGGGACCTGCACGCGCAGGTTTCGGCCTCGCTGATGCGGCCGGAGCAGCGATCGCTACGGCCGATGCAGTGGTCGTCGCCGCCGAAACTGGTGGCGCTGTACTTCGGCGCCGACTGGTGTGCACCGTGCCATGCCTTCGTACCCACGCTGCGCAGCGTGCGTGATGCCCTGCGCCAAGCCGGCGCCGATACCGAAGTGGTGTACGTCAGTCAGGATGAGAGCGAGAGCGCGCTTCGCCGCTACATGCACGCGCAGGACATGCCGTGGCCGGTACTGGACCCGCGCCGCGCCGCCCGCATGCCGGCACTGCAGGCATTGGCCGGATTGGCACCACCGAACCTGGTGCTGATCGATACGGATGGGAAGGTGCTGGCCAACGGATGGCAGGGCCGGCGCTATGAAGGCCTGCAGCCGGTGTTGAAGGAATGGACGAAACGCGCGTGCGCGCAGCAGCAGGCGCGCTGCCCGCCTGACCTGTAGCGTCGAGCCATGCTCGACGCATTCCATCACCGTGCAAACGGCAGCCGAGCATGGCTCGGCTCTACAAAAACCGGGATCGCGCGAACGGCCGCCGGGCATGGCCCGGCGCTACCGTTACGGCGCCTCGCCCTCGGCCTTGCGCACGAACGCCTCGAACAGAGCCAGTGTCTGTTCGCTGACATGGTGCTCGATGCCCTCCGCATCGCGCCGCGCGGTATCCGCGTCCACGCCGAGCGCCAGCAGGAATCGCTCCACGGTCTGGTGGCGCTGGCGGCTCGCATGGGCCAGCGCCTCGCCTTCCGGGGTCAGGAACACGCCGCGGTACGGCCGCTGCACCACCCAGCCATCGCGGGCCAGGCGCCGCAGCATCTTCGCCACCGTGGGCTGGGCCACACCCAGGCGGGTGGCGATGTCGACCTGGCGAGCCTCGCCGCCGTCGGCCAGCAGGTCCGAAATCAGTTCGACATAGTCCTCCACCAGCTCCATACGGTGCGCCTCGCGCACTTGCCGGAAGCTCTCGACCTGGCGCTCGGCCTCGATCAAGGGGGTGCTTTTCAGCGATGTCGAATCGTCGGTCTTGCCCACGCCTGCGCCTGTCCTTCCGGTGTAATCCGGTGTTGAACCTGAATTCTGGACCAGTAACGCGATAAAGACGATTGTTTCACATTGCTAATGACTATAGCAGGAGCTATATTCGGACCCATGAACACCCTGGCGCCCCGCGATCCTTCGGCCTCCACTCCGGCCAGCCTGGGTGCGCTCAACGCCTCGGTGGCGGTACCCGACAAGGGTCACTGGTGGTTCCGCCTGCTGGCCTTCCTCGGCCCGGGCTACATGATCTCGGTCGGCTACATGGACCCGGGCAACTGGGCCACCGACCTCGCCGGTGGTTCGCGCTTCGGCTACCTGCTGCTGTCGGTCATCCTCATTTCCAACCTGATGGCGGTGATCCTGCAGGCGCTGTCGGCACGGCTCGGCATCGCCACCGGCATGGACCTCGCGCAGGCCTGCCGCGCCCGCTACCCGAAGCCGGTGAACCTGGCACTTTGGGCGCTGTGCGAGGCGGCGATCATCGCCTGCGACCTGGCCGAGGTGATTGGCACCGCGATCGCGCTGAAGCTGCTGTTCGACCTGCCACTGCTCTGGGGCGCGGTGATCACTGCGCTGGATACGCTGCTGGTTCTGCTGCTGATGAATCGCGGCTTCCGTGCACTGGAAGCCTTCGTGATCGCGCTGCTGATGGTGATCTTCGCCTGCTTCGTGGTGCAGATCGCGATGGCTGCCCCGCCAGTGATGGCGGTGCTGGGCGGATTCATTCCGCGCGCACAGGTGGTGACCGATCCGAACGCGCTGTACATTGCGATCGGCATCATCGGTGCCACGGTGATGCCGCACAACCTGTACCTGCATTCGTCGATCGTGCAGACCCGCGCCTACCCGCGCACGGATGAAGGCCGCCGCAGCGCGCTGCGCTGGGCGGTCACCGACAGCACCCTTGCGTTGACGCTCGCATTGTTCATCAACGCCAGCATCCTGATCCTGGCGGCGGCCGTGTTCCATGCCAATGGCCGATTCGACGTGGAAGACATCGAGCAGGCCCACCAGCTGCTGGCGCCAATGCTCGGCGTGGGCGCGGCGGCGACCCTGTTCGCGGTGGCGCTGCTGGCGTCGGGCCTGAATTCGACAGTCACTGCGACGCTGGCCGGCCAGATCGTGATGGAAGGCTTCCTGCACCTGCGAATGCCGCCGTGGCTGCGACGGCTGATCACACGTGCGCTGGCGATCATTCCGGTGGTGGTGGTGATCCTGCTGTTCGGCGACCAGGGCGCAGTGAAGCTGCTGGTACTGAGCCAGGTGGTGCTGTCGATGCAGCTGCCATTCGCGATCATCCCGCTGGTACGGATCGTGACCGACAAGGTGACGATGGGCGCGCTGGTCGCACCGCGCTGGCTCGGCGCAATCGCCTGGGTGATCGCGCTGGTGATCGTGGTGCTGAATGTGAAGCTGCTGGTGGATACCTTCAGCGGAGCCTGACGCCAAACCACGGACCCTGCCCCGGTAGATCCACGCCATGCGTGGATGCCCTTGTAGAGTCGAGCCATGCTCGACTCATCGCTCACCGCGCGAACGGCAGCCGAGCATGGGCTCGGCTCTACAGATGCAACGCGATCGCGGCCTCGATCTGCTGCGGCGACTGGAACCCGGCCAGGCGCGTGCGTTCGTCGCCGTCACGGAACAGAGACAGCGTCGGCGTCTGCCGCAGCCCCAGCTCCCTGAAGAACGCCTCACCCAGCACTTCCAACTGCACGCGCAGCAGGGTCGTGCCCTGCCCCGCTACGCTGTTGGCCACCCGATGCAGCGACATCTCCAGCATCCGGCATCCCGGGCATTGGTCCTTGTGGAAATCCACCAGCACCCGCGGGTGCTCGGCCAGCAGCTGCTGGAACTGCTCAGGCGTGGTGGCGTCGATGATCTGCATCGCTGTTTCTCCAGTAGTGGGCCAGGACCGCATCGGTCCAGGCGTCGATGGCTTCGGCATGACGCTCGCCATGCGGCATCTGTTCGATCTCCAGCGGCGGATAGTCGCTGCGGAAATAGCGGATCAGCCGGTGCACGGCGCCGCAGTAGTACGCCTGCCCCCACTGCGTTTCGCCGGTACCGAACACCGCCAGCTGGCGTGGCTGCTGACCGCGCTCGGCAATGCCGGCCACCCACGCCTTCATCTCCGCTGGCGTGCGCCCGGCATTGTCGGTCCAGCAGCCCAGCAGCACCAGGTCGGCCTCATCGGCCGCCAGCGGCGGTGCCTGGCGCAGGTCGTCGGCCTCCTGCCAGTACACCGCATGACCGGCAACGCGGCAGCGTTCGGCAATCTGCCGGCCGAGTTCGCGGGTGTTGCCGCTCAAGGAGGCGACCACCATCAGGATGCTCAGCACGGCGCCAGGCTCAGAGATCGTCGAAGCCGTTGTCGACGTTGGTCTTCTTGTAACTTGCATTGCGCATCTCGAAGAAGTCGGTCTTGGTCTCGGTGAAGTTGTCGGCGTAGGCCTTGATCCACGGCATCACGTTGTCGGTGGTGTCGCTGTACAGGCGCTCGATGCCGAGCATGCCGGCCATCTTGTTGGCGCGGTACTTCACGTAGCGCACCATCTCGTCCACGTCGATGCCATCGATGCCATCCAGAACCTCCGACGACCACTGCGTCTCAAGCTCGATGGCATGTTCGAATGACTGGTGTACATAGGCGGTCAACTCATTGGTCTGCAGCTCGGGGTTTTCACCGATGATGGCGCGGATCAGCTCGCTGATGAACTTGGTATGCGCCAGCTCGTCGCGATTGATGAAGCTGATGATCTTGCCGGTGCCGTTCATGCGGTTCTGCCGCACCATGTTGTAGAAGTAGGCGAAACCGGAATAGAAGTTGATGCCTTCCAGGATCGAGGACTGGATCAGCGACTTGAGCAGGGTCTCGGCGGTCTTCTCGCGCATGAAGTCGTCATACGCGCCCATGATCGGGGCATTGCGCTTGATGATGGTCGGGTGGGTACGGGCGATCTCGAAGATCCGGTTCTGGTTCGGCAGGTCGGTGATCGAGGCCAGTACGTAGCTGTAGCTCTCGTTATGGATCACTTCCTGCTGGCCGATGATCGCCGCGTTGGCATGCGCGGCCGGATCAGTGATGTACTCGGCCACGTTGTAGATGAAGCGCGTCTGCGGTGAATCCAGCGTGGCCAGCAGGCCGATGATCGAGTCGTAAGCGTTCTTCTCGCGCCCGGACAGCTCTCCGTACTGGCGCGCATCCAGCTTCATGTCCACTTCGTCGGGAATCCAGAAGTTGGTCGACAGCTCCTTGTAGGCCCGATAGAACGACGGGTACGGGATATCGTTCCAGTTGAGGATGCCGCTGGTCTGGCCGTTGATGATGCCGGTGCTGCGGTTGGGATGGCGTGGTTCGAGGATCTTGATGCGATCGAGGGGGGTTGCCATGGTCGTCTGCCTTCGTGTTACGTGCGTTGCGGATGTAGAGCCGAGCCCGCGCTCGGCTGCTCTTCGCGTCTGAGCCGAGCGCGGGCTCGGCTCTACAGCGGTCGCGGCGGTCAGCTTGAACACCACTCGCATTCGCTGATGTCGATGTCGTTGGAGCGCACGTAGTAGGTGGTCTTCAGCCCTTCGCGCCAGGCCGTCAGATGCAGCTCCAGCAGCGTGCTGGCGCGGATGGTGCTGGGCACGTACAGGTTGAAACTGATCGACTGGTCGACATGGCGCTGGCGGCGCGCGTTCTGGCGCACGCTGGCGAACTGATCGACCTTGTAGGCGCCCTTCTCGTAGTACGGCCAGGTCTCCAGCGACAGACCCGGCGCCGCCACCGGCCGCCGGAAGTCCTTCTTTTCCTCGTAGTAGAACGCGCTGTAGATCGGGTCGATGGAGGCCGTGGAGCCTGCAATCTGCGCGGTGCTCATGTTCGGCGCAACTGCAAGCAGCCAACCGTTGCGCAGGCCATGCGTGGCGACTTCGCGGGCCAGGCTGTCCCAGGCCGCGCCGCTGTAGCCCCGGTCACGGAAGTAGCGTCCGTTGTGCCAATCGCTGCCGGCGAACATGGGGTAGCTGCCCTTCTCCCGCGCCAGTTGCGCGCTGGCCTGGATGGTCAGGAAGTTGATGCGTTCGTAGAGACGGTCGGCCAATGCTTCGGCATCCGGAGATTCCCACTGGATCGCCTGCTGCGCCAGCAGGTGGTGCCAACCGAACGTGCCCAGGCCGATGGCACGGTACTTGTGGTTGGTGATCGTGGCCTGCGGCACCGGCAACGCGTTGAGGTCGATCACGTTGTCGAGCATGCGCACCTGGATCGGGATCAGGCGCTCCAGCACATCGGTGGCCAGCAGGTCATCAGGTGCACTGATCGCCCGGCCGAGGTTGATCGAGGACAGGTTGCAGACCACGAAGTCACCGGCACGGCGCGTGGTGACGATCTGGTCGCCGCTGACGATCTCCTGGATCATCCGCGTCGGGCTCATGTTCTGCAGGATCTCGGTGCACAGGTTGCTGGAATAGATCATGCCCGCGTGCTTGTTCGGGTTCCTGCGATTGACCTCGTCGCGGTAGAACAGGAACGGGTTGCCGGTCTCCAGCTGGCTGAGCATGATCCGCTTGAACAGATCGATGGCCTTCACCGTTCGGCGGCTGATGCGCTCATCGGCCACCAGCTCGGCATAGCGGTCGCGGAAGCTGCCCGAACCGCGCTTCTCATCGTAGAAGTCCTGCAGGTACCAGCCCTTGGCCTGCTTCACCTCGTGCGGGTCGAACAGGTACCAGTCGGCGCGGCGTTCGACCGCTTCCATGAACAGGTCGGGCACGCACACCGAGGTGAACACATCGTGCGCGCGCAGGCGCTGGTCACCGTTGTTGAGGCGCAGGTCCATGAAGGCTTCGATGTCGCGGTGCCAGATGTCCAGGTATACCGCCACTGCGCCCTTGCGCTGGCCAAGCTGATCAACCGACACCGCCGTGTTGTTGAGCTGCTTGATCCACGGCACCACGCCACCGGAGGAATTGGCCACGCCGCGGATCG
Organism: Stenotrophomonas sp. DDT-1; assembly: GCF_001580555.1. Lineage (NCBI taxonomy): Bacteria > Pseudomonadati > Pseudomonadota > Gammaproteobacteria > Lysobacterales > Lysobacteraceae > Stenotrophomonas > Stenotrophomonas sp. DDT-1. Next base: position 39,977 of record NZ_LEKR01000029.1, on the reverse strand, counting down.
GCGCGCCGCTGCTGCGCACGTAGCCCAGGTAGGCGCCAACACCGCCGCCGTGCTTGGACACGCGCGCGATATCGGTGTTGGAGTCATAGATGCCCTGCAGGCTGTCGTCCACCGTGTCGATGAAGCAGCTGGACAGCTGGCCGCCCACCTTGCCGGCGTTGGCCAGGGTCGGCGTAGCCACCGTCATGTACAGGTTGGACAGCGCCCAGTACGCCTCGCCGACCAGCTGCATGCGGCGTTCGCGCGGCTTTTCCTCCTGCATCAGGTACAGCGCAATGGTCAGCCAGCGCTCCTGCGGCAGCTCATAGACCTCGCGGCTGCGGTCGCTGGCCAGATAGCGCGTGGCCAGCAGGTACAGGCCGTTGTAGGCGAACAGGCGGTCGCGTTCCGGATCGATCATCTCACCGGCCTGCTGCAGCTCTTCCTTGGAATAGCAGCGCAGGATGTCGTTGCTGTAGATGCCACGATCGGCGAGGCTTTCCTGCAGGCCCACATAGGAGCCGTACTTCAGGCTGACATCGTAGAAGCGGTTGCGGCTGGCACGCTTGTACAGGCGACGCAGGTAGATGCGCGCGGCGAACTGTTCCCACTCGGGCGCGACCAGGTCCACCCGCGATTCGGCCTCGCGGATCAGCAGATCGACCAGGTCATCGGCGCTGATGCTGGGCTTGCGCTCGACCATTGCCTGCACCACGCGGCGATAGTCGCTCACGTCCAGCTGCGGGAACTCGGCATCCACGGCGTCGATGCTGCGCTGCAGGCGCTCGGCCTCGAACGGCAGGCGGCGGTTGCCGGCCTCCTTGGTGATCCAGGTCGGCACGCGCTCGCCACCGGCGCGCAAGGCGTCGCCAGCGCCGGCCAGATCGGCCGCGCGGAAGGTACTGTCGGTCATGGTGGTGAAACTCCAGGCTCGCACGCGCTTTGGCGGTCGATGCCATGGCGGCCCTGAACGCGATACCGGCGCACGGGGCAAACGGGTGGATTGCCAGGGTGCGGGAACGGAGGTCGTCGGCATCTGCCTGCGCCTGCGGCCGGTATCCGGGCCGTGGGGGCGACCTGCGTCCGCACGGTGGCGGCCGCGTCGACACGGCAAGCCTTCAGGGGCGGGCCGTGGGACGTTTGCTGCATGTCCGGCGGCGGCGGCTGACCGGGAGTGACGGCCACAACATAGTGGGGATGACGCGCACCGTCAACACAAGATGCGGTAATCACGACATGCTGCGACGATCAGTCGCAGGATGCCGTGTTGCAGCGGCGACGCCTTGTCGACATGCCCTGCGTCCCCAGTTCGGTACAACATCCACTTTCCCCGGAACACCGCCCATGCGCGCTGCCCAGTACTCCTCCTTCGGCAACCCGGCCGACGTCCTCGCCATTGCCGATGCCCCCCTGCCCGAGCCCGGCCCCGGCGAGGTGCGCATCCGCACCGTGCTGGCCTCGATCCACAACCACGACCTGCTGACCGTGCGTGGCCTCTACGGGTACAAGCCGACATTGCCGGCGATCGGTGGCAGTGAAGCACTGGGCGTGGTCGATGCACTCGGCGATGGCGTGGATGGCCTGCAGATCGGCCAGCGGGTTGCCGCCGCCTCGGTGCACGGTACCTGGGCCGAAGCGTTCATTGCACCGGCACGCATGGTGATTCCGATGCCGGAGGCGATCCCGGACGAGATGGCCGCACAGCTGATCGCCATGCCGCTGAGCGCGCTGATGCTGCTGGAGTTCCTGCACGTCGAAGCAGGCCAGTGGATCGTGCAGAACACCGCCAACGGCGCGGTCGGCAAGTCGCTGGCGATGTTGGCAAAGGCGCGTGGCGTGCATGTGGCCAACCTGGTGCGCAACGCCGCTGCCGTGGCGCAGTTGCAGGCGCTGGGCATCGATCATGTGTTCGACACCTCGGTGGACGGCTGGAAGGATCGCGTGCGTGAAGCGACCGGCGAAGCACAGGCCGCGGCCGCGGTGGATTCCATCGGCGGCGACGCCAGTGGCGATCTGGTCGACCTGCTCGGCCACCACGGCACGCTGGTGTCGTTCGGTGTGATGAGTGGCGAGCCGATGCACATTCCTGCCGGCGGCCTGATCTACAAGGAGGCCACGGTGAAGGGCTTCTGGGGCAGCAAGGTCAGCCAGGCGATGGCGGTGGAGGACAAGCGCCGGCTGGTGAGCGAACTGCTGAAGCGTGCTGCTGGCGGCGAGCTGACGCTGCCGGTGGAGCAGATCTTCGCGCTGGACGATATCGCCCAGGCGGCGAAGGCCGGTGCGGGTTCGGGTCGTAACGGCAAGGTGCTGCTGCGGCCGTGATCGTCTGACATTGCCTTCTGTAGAGCCGAGCCATGCTCGGCTGCTTTCCGGCCAGTGTGTGCAGCCGAGCGTAGGCTCGGCTCTACAGGGGCGTGCGGACCAACGGTCCGCGCCCACCGAGCCGGTTCGTTAAGAACCTGTGATGTATAACTGAATGCGCTTTCGTCATTGGAAGGTGCATGTACCTGCATGCGGTACTGACGGCTCCTCCCCCGTTCGGCGTTGTCGCTTCCATGTACCGCACCACCCTGAACCTGCTAGCCGGCGCCATTGCGCTGAGCCTCACCGCCGGCGCTGCCGGCGCCGCTGAATCGGCCGATACCGGCAAGGACAGCACCACTCTCGGCACCGTGCTGGTGACCGGCTCCAACATCAAGCGCAGTGATACCGCGGGGCCGAACCCGGTGCAGATCGTCAGCCGCGAACAGATCGAGCAGACCGGCCACTCCACCCTTACCGACGTGCTGCGCAACCTGTCGGCCAATGCCGGCAACAGTTTCGATGAGCAGTACACCGGCAGCTTCGCCGCTGGCTCGGCCTCGATCGGCCTGCGTGGCCTGTCGCCGAAGAACACGCTGGTGCTGGTCAACGGCTACCGCGTGTCCAACTTCGGCTTCGCGCTCAATACCCAGGACACGTTCGTCGACCTCAACGCGCTGCCGATCAGCGCGGTGGAACGCATCGAAGTGCTGAAGGACGGCGCCTCGGCGGTGTATGGCTCCGATGCCATCGCAGGTGTCATCAACATCATCCTGCGCAAGAACTTCCAGGGCGTGGAAGTGGGTGGCGGCTTCGGTACCGCCACCCAGGGCGGCCTGGACGAACGCAAGGCCAACCTGTTGGCCGGCTTCGGCGACCTGGAGCAGCAGGGCTGGAACGTGCTGTTCGGCTTGGACCTGCTCAAGCGTGATCGCCTCGACGCCGACCAGCGCGCCTATACCCGCAGCGGCGATTTCCGCGACAAGCCCGGCGGACGCCTGGCCGGCTGGTCCACCGCCGGTGGCAACTGGCTGTCCAACCCACGCGCACCTCAGCCGTTCGCCAACTGCCCCGACGGCAGCCAGCTGCGCCCGTACAGCGACTTCGGCAGTACCCTGCCCGGCCAGGCCTGCGCCTTCAATGCGCAGCCGTTCAAGACCCTGCAGCCCGGCGCCGAGCGCCTGCAGGCCTCGTTGAGTGCAACCTACCGCTTCAATGACAGCGTCGAAGCGTTCGCCGATGTGCTGTACAGCCACAACAAGGCCGACCAGATCTTCAGCGCGCCGCTGACCGTCGGCCCCGGCCTGCGCGCGTACAACCCGGCCACCGGCACGCTGATCGACGTGCCGGCGGTGCTGCCGGTCGGCCACCCGAACAACCCGGGCAGCACGCCGCTGCCGTTCGAGTACACCTTCTTCGATCTCGGCCCGCGCCTGAAGGACAACACGCAGGTGTTCTACCGTGCATTGGCCGGCGTGCGCGGCAGTGGCGAGCGCTGGGACTGGGAAGTGGCGGCACTGACCTCGCAAAGCGCTCAGCGCGAATACGTCGACAACTTCGTCAACCGCTACGCGTTCGAGCAGATCCTGCGCGATGGCAGCTACAACTTCCTCGATCCGTCCAGCTCGCCGGGCGCGCTGGATGCCCTGCGCCTGCAGACCAAGCGTCCGGGCTGGTATAAGCTGCATTCGTTGAACCTGAAGGCCTCGACCTCGCTGTGGGAGATGCCGGCCGGTGCGGTGGGCTTCGCCTGGGGTGCAGAGTTCCGCAAGGAATCACTGGATGCGCGCACCAGCGCGCAGGTGCTGTCGGGCACCGAACTGCGCCCGGCCATCAACGTGGTGAACGGCGAGCGCCAGGTCAGCGCCGCCTACGCCGAACTGAGCGTGCCGCTGCATCGCACGCTGGAACTGCAGGTGGCCGGCCGTGGCGACCACTACGACGACTTCGGCGAGGCGTTCTCGCCGAAGGTGGCGCTTCGCTGGCAGCCGCTGGACAGCCTGCTGCTGCGCGGCTCGTTCTCGCGCGGCTTCCGTGCACCCTCGCTGCCGGAGATCGCGCCGGGCCAGACCGTCAGCTACGGCTCGGTGATCGATCCGCTGGATCCGCTGCAGCCCGGCGGCAGCCGTGGCGTCACCAACATCCGCACCGGCAATCCGGACCTGAAGGCCGAACGCTCGCGCAACTTCAACCTGGGTGCGGTGTGGTCGCCGGATGGCGATACCAGCATCGGCCTGGACTGGTACCGCATCGAGCAGGACAACCTGGTCAAGCCGGACAGCGCGCAGTTCATCGTCGACAACCCGACACTGTTCCCCGGTCGCGTGCAACGTGATGCGCAGGGACGCATCCAGTTCATCACCAACCAGTACGCCAACCAGGGCGAACTGACCACTTCAGGGCTGGACCTGGAAGCCAATCGCACCTTCCGCACCGACGGCTGGGGCAACTTCACCGTGGCCGGCAGCTGGACCCACCTGCTCAGCTTCAAGCAGCCGCTGGTAGCCGGCCAGGCACCGTACGAAGGCGCCGGCAACAACCGCCACGGCGCGCTGCCTCGCACCCGCGGCACCACCTCATTGAACTGGGCGGTGGGCGACTGGAGCAGCACGCTGAGCCTGCAGTACGTGAGCGGTTACGACCAGCGCGTGGCGACGACGACCAGCAACCCGGGGCTGCGTGACCGCGTCAAGCCCTATCACCAGCTGGACCTGTATGTGGCGTACGAAGGCATTGCCAACACCACGCTGTCGCTGTCGGTGCTGAACCTGACCGACAAGGACCCGCCGTTCGACCCGGCTGGTGGTTCCAACGGTTTCGACATCAGCCAGTACAACCTGCGCGGGCAGTTCGTCTCGCTGGGGGCACGCTACCGGTTCTGACAGGCCACCTGTAGAGCCGAGCCCATGCTCGGCTGCTCTTCGGCAACAGGAAGCCGAGCATGGGCTCGGCTCTACAGGGGTGTGCGGACCAACGGTCCGCACCCACCGCATCACCGGCTCAGGTGCAGGAACTGCAGGTGCCGTTCGTACTGGCTGATGATGTCGTTGATGATCTGCTTGCGGCTGTAGCCCACCAGATCGTAATCCTGGCTGCCTTCGAACAGATGCACCTCGGCGCGGTAGTAGCGTTGGTTGCGCAGCTGCTGGGCGGCGAACGACGGGGTCAGGTAGCCACTCAGGATCACCCGGTACAGGAAATCCTGCTGCTCGCCGTGGTTCACCGTCAACTCCATGTCGCCGGCCTCGAAGCGCGTCGCCACGTCCCAGCCCTGCCCGCGCAGCTGCTCGGCCACCGCCTCCATCGCCGGCTTCACCGTGTCATCCATGAAGCGGTAGACCTGGTCGCGCACCGGGAAGTGCATGGCCTGGCTCAGGCGCTGGCGCCAGCCCTGATGATGGCGATCGTCTCCGATCAAGGGCGACGGCCGGTATTGCAGCGCGCGCTTGCGGTGCGACTCGTCGCTGAACGCGCGGGTCAGGCCCCACATCATCAGCAACAGGATCGCCGAGAACGGCAGCGATGCCAGCACCACCGCCGATTTCAATGCATCGATGCTGCCGGCCAGCAACAACCCGGCGGTCAGCACCGCGATCACCGTGCCCCAGAACACGCGCAGCCAGCGCGGACCATCGTCTTCGGGTGATCCACCATGCGACGACAGCGTGGACAACACCACCGCCCCCGAATCAGCGGAGGTCACGAAGAAGATGAAGCTCACCAGCACCGTTACCGCGATCACCGTGCGGCTCCACGGGTAGCCATCCAGCAGTGCATACAACACGGTCGGTGGGTCATCCACCGCCAGCTGTGCCAGTTGCTGCTGGCCGTGGTGGAGCACCTGGTCCAGCGCGCTGTTGCCGAAGATCGACAGCCAGGCCAGGGTGAAGCCGAGCGGGATCAGGAGCACCCCGAATACGAATTCGCGGATGGTGCGGCCACGTGAGATGCGCGCGATGAACAGGCCGACGAACGGCGCCCAGCCGATCCACCAGGCCCAGTAGAACACTGTCCAGCCGCCCAGCCATTCCGGTCGGCCGCCATAGGCGTATACGTCGAAACTCTTGCCGACCACGCTGCCCAGGTAATCGCCCAGGTTCTGCATCAAGGTACTGAACAGGTACTGCGTCGGCCCGGCAAACAGCATGAACAGCACCAGCGCGATCGCCAGCAGCATGTTGATGTTGGCCATCCAGCGCACGCCCTTCTCGACGCCGGACACGGCCACGGCCACCGCCGCGCCCATCATGCTGACCACCAGCATGATCTGCACCAGGTTGGAGTGCGGAATGTTGAACAGGTGCGACAGACCGGCATTGAGGTGCAGCACGCCGAAGCCCATGTCGGCACCGATGCCGAATACGGTGGCGACGATGCCCAGCGCATCCACGGTGTAGCCGATCGGGCCGTTGATGCGCTTGCCGATCAGCGGGTACAGCGCCGAGCGCAGGGCCAGTGGCAGGTTGTGGCGATAGGCGAAGTAGGCCATCGCCATCGCCGCCAGCGCGAACACGCCCCAGCCGTGCAGGCCCCAGTGCAGGAACAGCAGCTGCATGGCCTGGCGCGCGCCAGCCTCGCCTGCGGCCGGATCGCCCTGCGGCGGCTGCAGGTAGTGGGTCAGCGGTTCGGACACGCAGAAGAAGAACAGGGTGATGCTGATGCCGGCGGCGAACAGCATGCCGGCCCAGGAGAGGTAGCTGAACTCCGGCTCGTCATGGTCGGCACCCAGCTTGATGCCACCGTACTTGGACAGCGCCACGCCCACCACGAACACCAGGTACAGGGTCATGGCCAGCAGGTAGTACCAGCCGACGTTGAGGGCGGCCCAGTCCTGTGCCTTGAGCAGAAGGCGGCCCGCGCCGAGCGGGAACAGGCTGACGAACAGCGCGAACGCCACGACAACGATCGCCGCGAAGGCGAACACAGGCCGAAGGGTACGCACCGGGGATTGTTGCGGCTCCAGTACTTCCATGGGGCGGCGTTCTCCGGTAGATCAAAGGGTTAGCCGACCGATTCTGGCTGAACCGCAGTGGACAGAGCATGAAGTTGCGGCCTGCGGTCGCAGGCCCGTCCGCTCATTCCGTGGTATCACGCGCGCGCCGGAGTGCCACCTTGCCCGCGCGGGCTGCGGCGCGGCCACGCGCATCCTGTCCGATCACGACATTACGTGCACCGCACACAGCTTGTTGCCATCCGGGTCACGCAGATAGGCCAGGAACACCTGGCGACCGGACATGTTGCGGATGCCGGGCGGATCTTCGATGGCGGTACCACCGTGAGCCACGCCAGCCTCCTGCCAGGCACGCACGGCCTCTGCGCTGCCCAGACTGAAACCGATGGTGCCGCCGTTGGCATGGCACGCTGGTTGCCCATCGATCGGCGCGGTTACACCGAACATCCGCCCATCCTTGAAGTACAGCAGCCGTCCCTTCTCGTCGAATACGCCCGCACGCGCGTCCATCGCGGCGAACAGCGCGTCGTAGAAGCGACGTGCGGCATCCATGTCGTTCGTTCCTACGGTGATGTGGCTGAACATGCGGGCACTCCATGTGGAAAACCGCAGTGTCGATGAGCAAGGGCGACTTCGCAAATCGCTGCACAATCGACGCCCTGCTCGCGACAAGGCGTGCTGCTACTTGGCGGTGCTGAGCAGCAGTACCGCCGCCGTGACCAGGGCGATGCCAACCCAGCCGATCGGCCGCAGGCGGTTGCCGAACAACAGGCGGCCGCAGCTGGCGGTGCCGATCACGCCGATCGCCCCCCACATCGCATAGGCCGTGGCCAGATCCATGTAGCGCACGGCCTGGCCCAGCAGGGCGAAGGCGATCCAGACCAGGACGATCGCACTGACGCCCCAGCGCCAACGACGGAAACCCTGCGACTTGGCCACCATCATGTTGGCGGCCACGTCGATCAGCGCGGAACAGATCACGAAAAACAGGGCCAGGGTATTCATCAGTGCACCTCCCCGAGGGTGACGCAGACGATGCCGACCACCGCCAACACCAGACCGGCCAGCTGCTGCAGCGACAGGCTTTCACCGAACACGGTGAGGCCGACCACGGTCAGCAGGGTCAGGCCAAGGCCTTCCCACACCGCGTAGGCCACGCCCACGGCGATGCGGCGCACCGACTGCGCCAGGAAGAAGTAGGACAGCGCCAGCGCGCCGGCCATGATCAGGTAGCCGCTCCAGCCGCCATCGCGGGCGGCATGGGCCATGAACGAGGTGCCGACCACCTCGGCGATGATCGCCACGGTCAGGCAGACCCAGGCGGCCAGCGCGCCACGGGCAGGAACAGTACGGGACATGTGAAGCTCCTTGCAGGGCGGGGACCGCGCCGCCTCTTCAATGGGTCCACGGCATGCGTGGAGGGTCCGGAACGCCCCGCAGACAGGGGCGACGGCGGCCAGTATCATCGCCTTTTACGGTGGTATCAAAATGGATTCCATCGACAGGAGCGATGGTTCAATGCCCTATTCCCCCGAATCCCTGCAGGCCTTCGTGGAAGCCGCCGCGCTGGGCTCGTTCTCGGCGGCGGCGCGCCGCCTGCGCAAGACGCAGTCAACGGTCAGTACCGCCATTGCCCATCTGGAGGCCGACCTGGGCGTGAGCCTGTTCGACCGCAGCGGGCGCTACCCCCGGTTGACCGAGGCCGGGCACCAGGTGCTTGGCCATGCCCAGGAAATCCTCGCCGCCGATGCCCGACTGCAGCAGTTGAGTGTGCGCCTGGCCGCGCCGGTCGAAGCGCGGCTGACCGTGGTGTTCTCCGACGTGTACCAGCTCGATCCGGAGCAGCACGTGCTGCAGCGCTTCGCCGAAGCATTCCCGGAGATCGAACTGGAATGGCTGGATGCCGAAGGCGATGACGTGCTGGAGCTGGTCGGCAGCGGCCGCGCCGCGCTGGGCCTGCTGCCGCAACAGGAAAGCTATCCGGATGGCCTGATGGCCCGGCCGTTGGCCCATCACAGCGAACTGTCGGTGTACGTGGCGCGCGAGCACCCACTGGCCAGCGCCGGCCGCCGCAGCGCCGCACAGCTGGCGCGGCACCGGCAGGTGCGATTGAGTGCGGAGGTCGATCAGTCCCACATCGTCACCGGCCTGGCCTGGACCGCCACCGACTATCTGATGGTGATGGAGATGGCCGAGGACGGCATCGGCTGGGCCGAGCTGCCGCGGGCACTGGTGCAGCGTTACGACTGCGGGCGACTGGTGGAACTGACGCTGCCCGGCTGGCCGCGGCGCATCCACAGCGACCTGCTCTGGCGCCGCGACGCGCCGCCGGGACCGGCCGCACTGTGGTGGGCCGACGCGTTGGGATGACACAAAAAAAGGGGACGGAGGGGATCAAGTCGTTTGTGGCACAAACGACTTGATCCCCTCCGTCCCCTTTTTCAGTTGCCGGCCAGCGGCCGGCACTACCGGTCAACGATGGGCGAGCGCGTAATCCAGCGCCGCGCACACCGCGGCCACCTGCGCGTCGTTGCACTGCTGCGGGGTCGCCCGGGGGCTGTCCGGGTAGACCTCGGTGGTGGTAGTGAACTTCGCACCGGTGATGCCCGCGCACAGTCCGAGCTTCACCAGCGGATACTCGATCACGCCGTGGGCCACCACCGGCGAGCCGATGATCTCGCCCTTGTCGTCGGCCGGGGCGATGTGGGTCACCTTTTCCACCGCAGCGATCACCGCCTGCTGGAAGGCCGGCTGCGGGTTCTCGCTGTCATCCACCAGGTAGAAGCCATCGGGGATCAGGCCCGGCTCGAACGGCTTGCCGTCACGTGCGGCCAGCGCTGGGCGGAACTCGCTCTCGTCGCTGTCGGTGGTCTCGTGCAGGTCGATGTGCAGCACGAACTGGCCCTTGTACGGCGCGATCAGCTCGATCACCGCCGTTGATTCACGCGCCGGGCCATCGGCGCGGAAGTTGCGGTTCGGGTCGATCGCATCGAAGTTCCAGCGGTTGATGCGCTCGAAACCCCACGGGTTCACGCATGGCGCCACCAGCAGGTTGGCCTTGCCGGCGTAGTCGGCGGCGTGCTTCTCAAGGAATTCCAGCGCGCCCATCACGCCGCTGGTTTCGTAGCCGTGCACGCCACCGGTAACCAGCGCGGCGGGCAGCGCCGGGTTCCAGTCGCGGCTGCGCAGGGCGAACAGGGTGTAGGTCTCGCCAGCGTAGTCGAGCTGGCCATAGGCCACCTTGTCGAAGCGCGAGCCCAGCGACTCGATCCGCGGCAGCACCTCCTCGTCATAGCGACGCAGGCGCTGCTGGCGGCCACGCCACAGCTCCCGTTCCGCCGCTCCCCACGGCTGGCCAGGGGTTCCGACGGGGTAGAAGGTGGCTTGGGACATGGCGGATCTCGGCGAGTCAGGAAGCAATCGCCCACTCTATCACCGGGGGCACAGGCATGAACCGGGGGCGCATTCCAATAGCGAATGGAATCAGCAATAATTCTCATTTACGACCTCCCACAACCCGCACCGATGCCCATCCACGCCCTGCAACCGGCCCGCCTGCCCCTGGCCGCTGCCCTCACCCTGTGCCTGCTTCCGGCCACCCGCGCCTTTGCCCAGGACAGCGCCACTACGCTGGACAGCATCCAGGTCTCGGGCAGCTGGCTCGGCACCGGCCTGCATGACAGCGTCAAGCGCTTTGCCGGCGCACGCACGGTGGTCGACCGCCAGCGCATCGAGGCAAGCGGCGCGGCCAGCATCGGCGATGCCATGCGCCGCATCCCCGGCGTACAGGTCACCGAAAACTCCGGCACCGCCGGCAGTTCCGTGTCGCTGAACATCGGCGTTCGTGGCCTGACCGGGCGCTACTCGCCGCGTTCGACGGTACTGCTGGACGGCGTGCCGCTGGCGGTAGCGCCGTATGGGCAGCCGCAGCTGTCGTTCGCGCCGACCAGCCTGTCCAACATCGAATCGATCGACGTGGTGCGCGGCGGCGGTGCAGTGCGCTACGGCCCGCAGAACGTGGGCGGCATCATCAACTTCAGCACTCGTGCCATTCCCACCAGCGCCGGCCTGCACGGCGAAGCCGGCGTGCGCTACACCGCCTACGACCATGGCGGTGGCGACAGCACCCAGTACAACGCCTTCCTCGGTGGCACCGGCAACAATGGCCTGGGCGCAGCCCTGCTGTACTCCGGCCAGGACGGGCGTGGCTGGCGCCAGGGCAGCGATGACCGCTTCAACGACCTGGCGCTGAAGTTCGCCTATGCCATCGACGAACAACAGGAACTGCGCGCCAAGCTGTCCTACTACGATGTGCGCTCGCTGACCCCGGGCGGCCTGACCCGTGCGCAGTACGAGGCCGACCCGTTCCAGAACACCCGCCCCACCGATTTCTGGAAGGGCCACCGCACCGGCATCGACCTGGGCTACACCAACACGCTGTCGGCCAACAGCGAGTTCGAGGTGCTGGCTTACTACAACGAGAGCACCCGTGCCAGCTCGCTGATCAACGCCGCCAACACCCAGTTGACCGTGCAGCCGCGCGACTACCGCGTGCTCGGCATCGAGCCGCGCTACACCCAGCGCCTGCATTGGGGTGCAAGCGTTCACGACATCACCGCCGGCTACCGTTTCCTGCGCGAGCGTGGCAACGACCGCAGCTACACCGTCACCCGCCGCACCGGCGTGGCCAGCGCCACCAACCGCTTCGACAACGCCACCGATGCGCACTCCTTCTACATCGACGACCGCATTGCGATCGGGCAGTGGCGGATCACCCCTGGCGTGCGCATGGAGTGGATCGACATGGACCGCCGCCAGGCCGGTGGTGCGGCGACGTTCAGCAGCCGCAACAACAAGGCCCTGCCTTCGCTCAACATCGCCTACCTGCTGACCCCGCAGCTGACCGTGTTCGGCAACTACACCACCTCGTTCGGGCCGGTGCAGAACATCCAGCTCAATTCGCAGACCGCCAGCAATCCGCTGAACCCGGAGGTGGCAAAGACCGCCGAACTGGGCGCGCGCTGGCAGGACGGTGCACTGCGCGCGGAAATGACCGTGTTCAAGATGCGCTTCGACAACCAGATCCTGCAGGTGCCGGGGATCACCCCGCCGACCTTCCAGAACATCGGCGCCACCGACCACAAGGGCGTGGAGAGCGCGGTGGAGTACCACTTCGCCGAGGACAGTGCGCTGGCCGGGTTGGAGCTGTACGCCAACTACACCTGGACCAAGGCGATCCAGCAGTCCGGTGACAACCGTGGCCTGGACGTGCCGTTCTACTCGCGCGACACCGACAGCGTCGGCGCCCGCTACGCGCTGGCCGGCTGGACCTTCAATGTCTCCAGCACCCACCAGAGCGGCCAGTTCTCCGACGCCGCCAACACCTGGGCCGAGAGCGCTGACGCGCGCGTGGGCCGCGTGCCGGGCGTGCGCCTGTGGAACGCGCAGGTGGCCTGGCAGGTGCCGGGCCTGGGTGACAGCGAGATCGCGCTGGGCGTGAACAACCTGGCCGACAAGCGCTGGTACACCCGCAACGTCGATGGCAACGCCGGCCGCATGGTGGCCGCACCGCGCACCTTCTACGTGCAGGGCCGCTACCGCTTCTGAAGCGGTAGCCGCCCGATGCAGTGACGGTGGCGATCACGGTGGCGGCGTATCATGCCGCCACCATGTCACTGCCTGTTTCGCCATCGCGCCTGCATTCGGCCTTCCAGGGCCTGCGCCTGCGGCTGCGCGGCAGCGACCTGTGGTTCATCGCACTTGCCCTGCTGGTCGGCCTGCTTGCCGGCTACCTGACCCTGCTGCAGTCCGGCATCGCACGCTGGCTGCAGGCCACGCTGTATGGGCTGGACGACGGCATGCGCCTGAGCTCCCTGCCCTCGCTGACCTGGACCGCGCTGCTGGTGCTGCCGCTGGGTGGCCTGCTGGTCGGCCTGGTCAGCCTGGCCGCGACCCGGCTCAAACGCCCCCTGCTCGATGCGGTGGAAGCCAATGCCCTGCACGGCGGCCGCATGTCGATGCGCGACAACCTGATCGTGCTGACCCAGACCCTGCTGTCCAATGGTTGCGGTGCCTCGGTCGGGCTGGAAGCTTCGTATACGCAGATGGGGGCCGGCACTGGTTCGCAGCTGGGCCGGGTGATGCGCCTGCGCCGCAACGACGTGCGCATCCTGGTCGGCGCCGGCGCTGCCGGTGCCATCGCCGCCGCCTTCGGTGCGCCGCTGGCGGGCGCGTTCTATGCGTTCGAGATCGTCATCGGCGCCTACACCCCCGCTGCGCTGGCACCGGTGGCGGTCGCCGCGCTGGCCGGCGCCTTCGTGGCCGACCAGGCCGGCATCGAGGCCTACCTGCTGCCTGCCGCTTCGACCATCGACGTGCGCGCCGCCGACTACGCCATCTACGGCCTGCTCGGCTGCTGCTGCGCGATGGTCGGTATTGTCATCATGCGGCTCATCGCTTCGATCGAGGGCACGGTCAAGCGCAGCCCGCTGCCTGCCTGGGGTCGGCCGGTGGTGGGCGGCCTGCTGCTGATTCCGCTGGCCCTGGCCAGCCCGCAGGTACTGTCGTCCGGCCATGGCGCCCTGCACCTGGACCTGACCACGCATCTGCCGCTGATCTGGATCGGCGGCCTGCTGACCCTGAAGTGCCTGGCCTCGGGCATCTCGCTGGGATTCGGCTTCCGCGGCGGCCTGTTCTTCGCCTCCCTGTTCATGGGCACGCTGGTGGGCGCGCTGTTCGCCGGCCTGCTGGCCATGGCCACCGGCGTGCCGGTAGTCGACGCCACCTCGGCCGCGCTGGCCGGCATGGCCGCGCTGGCCGCCGCCGTGGTTGGCGCGCCGATGACCATGGCCATGCTGGTGCTGGAAGGCACCCACGACTTCCTGCTGACCAGCGTGGTGATGAGCGCGGTGCTGGTCTCCAGCACGCTGGTACGGCAGTGGTTCGGCTACTCGTTCTCGACCTGGCGCATGCACCTGCGCGGGGAGACCATCAAGAGTGCCCGCGACGTGGGCTGGGTACAGAACCTCAACGCCGGCCGGCTGATGCGCAAGGGCGTGGCCACCGCCCCGGGTGATATCGATGCCGCCGCGTTCCGCCAGCGCTTCCCACTGGGCTCGGGCAGCCGGGTGATCCTGATCGACAGCGAGGGTCACTACGCCGGCATCGTGCAGATCCCGCGCGTCTACGGCGACGGCGTGAAGCCGGAGACCGTGATCGGCGAGCTGGCCGAGAACCGGGACGTATCGCTGTCGCCGTCTGCGGACGTGGTCAGCGTGATGCAGCGCTTCGACCAGACCCAGGCCGATGAACTGGCCGTGGTCGGCGCCGACGGCCAGGTGCTGGGCGTGGTGTCCGAAGCCTTCGTACGCAAGCGCTATGCCGAGGAACTGGACAAGCGCCAGCGCGAACTGATGGGCGAGCGCGTCGACGACACCGACTGACCCGGCAAAAAGGGGACGAAGGGGATTAAGTCGTTTCTGGCACTTCCGGGTATCCACGCATGGCGTGGATCTACTGTCACTTCGACCGGGTAGACTCCGGCCATGCGCTTCATTGAGACCTTCCAGGCCGGTCCTTTCGCCGACACCGTGGTCAGCCTGCTGGCCGCCTTCGTGCTGGGTACGTTGATCGGTGCCGAGCGCCAGTACCGGCAACGCACCGCCGGCCTGCGCACCAACGTGCTGGTGGCAGTCGGCGCCGCCGCCTTCGTCGACCTGGGCATGCGCATCGCCGGCAGCGCCGAGGCGGTGCGGGTGATCTCCTACGTGGTCTCCGGCGTCGGCTTCCTTGGCGCCGGCGTGATCATGAAGGAAGGCATGAACGTGCGTGGCCTGAACACCGCCGCCACCCTGTGGTGCTCTGCAGCGGTCGGCAGCTGCACCGGCGCGGACATGCTGGCCGAGGGCGTGCTGCTGACCGTGCTGATCATCGCCGGCAACACCCTGCTGCGGCCGTTGGTGAATGCCATCAACCGCATTCCGATCGACGAGGCAGCGACCGAAGCCACCTACGAGGTGCGCCTGAGCGTGGATGCCGACGCCGTGCCGCGGGTGCGCGAGCGCCTGGTCGATGCGCTGGAAGCGGCGCAGTATCCGGTGGGCGATGTGCAGGTGGTCGAGCACGCCGACGCGCCTACCGATGTGATCGCGGTGCTGGTCAGTACGGCGGTGAGTGCCGATGAACTGGACGTGGTGCTGGCACGGATGGAGCAGGTGCCGGGCGTGCTGCATGCCACCTGGGAAGTCAGCACCCGCGATTGATGATCCACGCGGGGCGTGGAGGCTCTTCTCTCATGCCCTCATCCGCTGCTGCGCGCGCAACAGTTTCCGGAACGAACTGCACGACCGGGCATCCTCCGCCAGCGGGCATGCCGCCGCGCGTTGCAGCTGACGGCGCACCCGCTGCAACCGGGTGATCTGCCGCTGCAGCACGTCGGCCTGCGCCAGCAGTGCCTCGCGGTCCAGTGAGATGCGTCCATGCTGCGACGGCAGTGATGCACCAATCTGCTGCAGCGAAAGGCCGGCCACCTGGCCAAGGCCGATCAAGGCCAGCCGTTCCAGCACCTGCTCGTCGTACTGCCGGCGCAGGCCGCGGCGCCCCAGCGCATGCAACAACCCCAGCTGTTCGTAGTAGCGCAGGGTCGAGGCCGGCACGCCACTGCGCTTGACCACCTCGCCGATATCCAGTTCACGCACAGGCTTGACCTCAAGTGACCTTCAAGCACCAAGCTATGGGCAACTACCCCGCGAGGCAAGGCCATGGCCAGCACATCTTCCATTGATCAGAACGCCCTGTGGAACGGCCCTGGCGGCCAGGCGTGGGTTGCGCAACAGGCTGTTCTTGACGGCCTGTTCCAGCCGATGGCTGACCTGCTGGTCACCGAACTTCCTGAGACCGTTACCGAACTGCTCGACATCGGCTGCGGCACCGGCGCCAGCCTGCTGGCCGCGGCCGCAGCGCGCCCCGGGGCACATTGCACCGGCCTGGACATCTCCGCGCCGATGCTGGCGCTGGCCCGCCAGCGCGCCGAGGCTGCGGGACTGGTCGCGGACTTCATCGTGGCAGACGCGCAGCGCCATCCGCTGCTGCCCGCGCGCTTCGACTGGATCCAGTCGCGGCTGGGCGTCATGTTCTTCGAGGACAGCCAGGCCGCGTTCGCCAACCTGCATCGTGCCACGACACCCAGCGCTGGGCTGCGCTTCATCGCCTGGCGCAGTGCCGACGAAAATCCATTCATGACCACGGCCGAGCGCGCGATCGGCGATGCACTGGATCTCCCACCCCGCGTACCCGGCGCACCGGGACAGTTCGCTTTTGCCGATGGCGAGCGCGTGCAGCGCCTGTTGCAGGCCGCCGGCTGGAATGACGTGGAAGTGGTTGCGGTGGACCTGCCCTGTTCGCTCGCCCGCGAAGACCTGCCGACCTATGTCGGCCACCTGGGACCGTTGGGACTGGCCCTGCGATCGATGCCGGAAGCCCGCGCGGCAGTGCTTCGCGAAAAAGCACTGGCCGCATTCGCGCCGTTCATCGAAGGTGACCGCGTTCGTGTGGATGCCGCCTGTTGGCTGATCCGCGCCCGCGCTTGAGAAAAGGGGACGGAGGGGATCAAGTCGCATATGCCCCGGTTGTGCCGGAAACGACTTAATCCCCTCCGTCCCTTTTTTGCTAGAGGGCCTCGCCGGCGTCGGCCAGGCGCGATTCGATCAGGGCGTACCACTGCTGCAGCACGTCGATCAGCATGTCCAGCTCGGCGTCGGCGCGCTGTGCGCGACCGCTGCGCAGGCAGGCCTGGGCTTCCTGCAACTGGGCCAGGAATCCGGCCACGGTGTCGGCCTGCAGGATCAGGCCCGGCAGGCGCCGCCCGGGGATGCGCACCACGGCATGATTGCCGAGCTGGCCGTACACGCTGAGCGTAGCTTCCGTCTTCATGGAGAGTGGCAGGAATTGGGCATTCATCGCGTGCACCGTTTGAAAACCTGAGCCGCAGGCAGGCGTGGACGACGGGGGAGACGTTGCCACGCCTGCCGGCGGTCAGGGGGGACTCGGAATGCCGGGGCACCGCCCCGGCGCAGGAAGGTCAATGTGGCTGTGCCATCCCGGCGATCTGCACGCGCCGGTTCGGTGCCAGGCAGGCAATCAGCTCGCGCCGGTTGCGCTGCTCGCACTGCACGATCGGCTCGGCCGCGCCGCGTCCCTCGGCACTGATGCTGGCTGCAGGCACGCCCCCCTGCACCAGCGCGTTGCGCACGGCGTCGGCGCGGCGCTGCGACAGCGCCTGGTTGTAGCTGGCGCTGCCAATGCGGTCGGTGTAGCCGGTTACCTTGATCGACTGCACCTGCGCGGCCTCGCGTACCTGCGCCAGGATGCCCTGCACCGCCTGCTGGCCTTCGGCGCTGAGTACCGCGCTGTCGAATCCGAACAGCGCGTCGGCCGACAGCCGCAGGGGCTGCTCCGGCAGCGGTGCCGGTGCCAGCGGCGCCGGTGGCCGCGGTGGTTCGAGCACGGCCGCGCACGACTCCGGCTTCCAATACCCGCCCTGCGCGACGCCCTTGCTGTCGAAGCGCACCTGGAACTGGCAGGTGAAGTATTCCGCGCCCTGCGCGGTGCGGAAATTGAACAGGTAGTTCCACTCGCGCACGCCCCACATGCCTTCATTGAAGTGCGGCGTGCCCAGCAGCGTGTACAGCTGCCGCTTGCTCATGCCCGGCGCGAAGCGGCGCAGGTCGGCGACGTCGGGATAGATGCCTTCCTTCAGCGAGGCCTTGGAGGCCTCCGGGAAGTGCACGGCGGTGGCGTCGGCAGGACCGTCGGCGGCCGGCGCATGGCTGCGGCAGGCGGCCAGCAGGCCCATCCCCAGGATCAGGCCCAGCGTGGCGGCACATTGGCCGGCGCGGGCGATGCGATGCTGTTTCATGTCGTTCCCCCTGTAGACGTTTCCGCGATGCCGGGCCGCGGGTGCGGCCCGGCGGCGGGGATTACCACTGGATGCCGGCACCGACGGCCACGCCGGCCTCGCCACGGCTGTTGGTCGAACCGCTGAACTTGTAGATCCAGCGGCCGCCTTCGGAGACACCGGAGATACCGACCGCCACGCCCGATTCGCCGTTGTAGCTGCCTGCGGCGATCGAGGCCATGCTGCGGCCCGCCTCGCTCGGCTGCGGCAGCGCTGCGGTGGCCATCGCCGACGCGATACCGGCCGAAGCACGATTGTCGGTCTTGCGCAGGTCGCGCTCGAAGCCGCCCATGCGCTCGTCGGTGTAGGCCTTGGACCAGTCCAGGGTCTGCGCCATGCCCGACTTCAGCTGGTCGACGTTGACGGCATCGGTGCCAGCAGTACCGGCGGCGACGTTGCGCACCGTGGTCGGGCCGCTGCTGGTGCTGCCCAGGGTGACACTGTTGTAGTTGGTCGCGCCGTTCACCGTGGTGTCGTAGCGGATCGTGCCCTGCTGCGAGGCCTGCAGCTGGCGCACGTTGACCGCATCGGTGGCCTGCGAGCCGTCTGCCACGTTGACCACCTGGCGTTCGGCACCGGCGGCACCGACAGAGACCGTGTTGGCCCGGTTCGCCACCGAACCCGCACCCAGCGCCACCGAGTTGTCGGCCTGCGCCTGCGAACCATTGCCCAGCGCGGTCGAGTTGGCACCGGCGGCAGTGGAGCCTGCACCACCGGCGGCCGAGTTGGCGCCGCTGGCGGACGGATCGGCCAGGTTGTTGGTGTTGTTGGCGCGGAAGCTGCCCGCCACGTTGGTGATGTTCTGGATCTTCTGGTCGGTGTACTTCTTCGACTCGTCGATGGCGTAGTTCACGCCGTTCTTCAGTTGGCCGACATTGGTCGCGTCGTAGGTGTCCGAGCCATCGGCTACGTGGGTGATCTTGCGTTCGCTGCCGGTGCTGCCGACCGAGACTTCACCGGCCGAGTTGCTGGCACCGGTCTGCCCGTAGGCGCCGGTGTAGCCGCTCTGTGCACCGACGCTGGCGACCGAACCGGCGCCCAGCGCCACGCTGTTGCCGGCACTGCTGCTGGCACCGTTGCCGACCGCCACGCTGTTGGCACCGGCTGCACTGGCCTGCGGACCGACCGCCACGGCTTCCGCACCGGCTGCAGTGGCTGCGGCCGCCGTTGAGTTGACCGCCAGGTATGCGCTGCCACCACCGCCATTGGTGATGCGCTGGTTGAGGACCTTCAGCGAGCCGTCGACAGCGGTGAAGGCAGCGGTGACGTTGTTGTAATCGCCGCTGGTGAAGGTGCCATCGGTGGCGATGCTGGAGATGCTGAACGTCGGCGCGGTCCACACGTTGGTGGTGCCGTTGTAGTCGGTGGTGCCACCGAAGTAGGTGGCGATGGTGCTGTTCGTGCTGAACAGCTGGTCGCCGGTAATGGCATCACTGCTGCCGGCCAGGATGCTGCCGGCGGCGACGTTGGTGATCTTCACCGCGCCGGTGCCGGTACCCGTCAGCGTCACGCTGTTGAGCACGTTGCCACTGCCATCGACGTCGTACTTCACGGCCAGCTTGTCGATCTCGCCGGTCTGGTCCGCGACGTTGGCCAGCGAGTTGCTGACCGCATCGAAGGCGGTACCGACGTCGTTGTAGTTGCCCTTGGTGATCGTGCCGTTGGCGGCGACGTTGTTGATCGAGTAGGTCGGTGCGGTCAGTACGCCGTTGGCATCGACCGTGGCACCACCGCCCAGATGGGTGGCCACCGCCTGGTTGGCGGCAAACAGCTGGGCACCGTTGATGGCCTCACTGCTGGTGGCACTGACCTGGCCCGGGCCAAGGTTGCGCAGCGTGGTGGCGGTGCCGGTCTGGCCCAACGTGGCGCTGGCGTAGTTGACGCTGCCGTCGCCGTTGAGGTCATAGCGCAGCGCGCCCTGCTCCGAGGCCTGCAGCTGGCCCACGTTGACCGCATCGGTCGCCGCCGTGCCGGCGGCCATGTTGGTGACCTGGCGCTCGGCACCGGCAGCGCCGATCGACACCGAGTTGGCACGATCGGCCAGGCTGCCGGCACCCACCGCGATGCTGTTGGCGGCAGTGGCGCGGGCATTGGTACCCACCGCGATCGAATCGGCGCCACTGGCCACCGCCTCAGTGCCGGTCGAGTTCACCCGCAGGTACTTGGTGCCACCGTTGCGGATGTCGGTGATCTGCGTGTTGAGGTTGACCAGCGAGCCATCGACTGCGGCGAAGGCATCGGTGGCATTCTCATACAGGCCCTTGGCGATGGCACCGCCAGTGGAGATCGTGCTGATCTCGAACAACGGTGCAGTAAAGATGCCGCTGGCCGGATCGAAAGCCGCACGACCACCGAAGAAACTGGCGATGGCACTGTTGGTCGCCGCCAGCTGGCCGCCGTTGACCGCCTCCAGGCTGCCGGCGGTGACCGCGCCAGCGGCAAGATTGCCGATGGTGGTGGTGCCGGTGCCTGCGCCGAGCGTGACCCGGCGATAGTCCGGGTTGCCCGAGCCATCCAGGTCATAGGTGACCGCTGCGGAGGCTACATCGTCGATCAGACTGATGGCGCCCTTCAGCTGGGCCACGTTGACAGCATCGGTATTGGCGCTGCCCGCGGCAAGATTGGTGATCTGGCGCTCGCCACCACCGGCCGTGCCCACCGACACTTCGCCGGCCGAGACCTGGGGTGCGGTGAGGCCGTAGGCGCTGTAGCTGGCCTGCGCGCCGCGCAGTGCAGCGGAGCGGTAACCCAGCGCGACCGAGTTGGCCTGGTTTGAAGTGGCTTCGGCACCCAGCAGGGTCTGTCCGTTGGCGGTGCCCACGGCACTGTCACCGACGACAACCGAGTGGCCCATGCGGGCGGCATAGTCGGCCGTCGGCACGCCGGTCGGATTGCTGGGATCGTTCACGCCATCGCCGGGGAAGGCGACATTGGCATCGACCTTCGGCAGTTCATGGCGTGCATTGGCACCGATCACCACTTCCTTCGAACCGTTGGCGAAGGCGCCGTCGCCCATCAGCACCTGGTAGTCCTGCGCGGCGTTGACCGCCCAGCAGGAAATGTCGGCCAGGGCGATGTCCAGGCACTTGGCCGCCCACGCCGGCGAATCCTTCGGCAGCAGCAGGCCGAGCAGGCCACCCGGGTTGCCGTTGTTGATGTTGTAGATGTAACTGTCGGAGGTGACGCCACCGATCAGCGTCAGGTGCGAGCTGCCGCCGGTGACCGCACCGCCCAGGCCATTGAGCGTGCTGCCGACCGGCGACAGGTTCACCACCGGCAGGCCCAGCACATTGACCGTCGAATAGGTCTGCATGACGTTGGCGTTGCTGAGCTTGAGATTGCCGTTGCTCAGGTAGCCGTTGCCGCCGAACAGGCTGGTGGTGGTCGGCCCGATCAGCTGGCCGACGTTGCCGACCAGACCGCCGGTGCCGATGATCAGGCCCGCATTCGGATCCGCCGGAGCCGGCGCCTTCGGGCTGGTCGGTGGAATCGCCGAGGGTTGGGTCAGGCCGAGGCTGCCCAGCGTGCCTCCCACCAGGCCCCCCACGGCGCTGCCCAGGTTGCCGACGGTGCCATTGAGATTGCCGTTGAGCAGGTTGCCCACCGCGCTTCCGACACTGCCCAGCGTGCTGCCCAGCACGCCGCCCAGGTCGCCGGTGGGGCTGCCGGTAGTGCCGTTGAGAATGCCGCCCACGGCGCCGCCAACCGTGCCGACCGTGTTGTTGAGCGTGCCGCCCACTGCGCTGCCGATCTGGCCGACGGTGCCGTTCAGTGCGCCGCCCACTGCACTTCCAACGGTACCGACAGTGCCGTTCAGAGCACCACCCACCGCACTGCCGACAGTACCGACAGTACCGTTCAGCGCGCCACCGACTGCACCGACGGTGTTGTTGAGCGAGCCGCCCACTGCGCTGCCGACCTGGCCCACAGTGCCGTTCAGTGCGCCGCCCACTGCACTTCCAACGGTACCGACAGTGCCGTTCAGAGCACCGCCAACTGCGCCACCGACTGCGCCTACCGTGTTGTTGAGCGTGCCGCCCACTGCGCTGCCGACCTGGCCGACAGTGCCGTTCAGTGCGCCGCCCACTGCACTTCCAACGGTACCGACAGTGCCGTTCAGAACACCGCCAACTGCGCCACCGACTGCGCCCACCGTGTTGTTGAGCGTACCGCCCACTGCGCTGCCGACCTGGCCGACGGTGCCGTTCAGAGCACCGCCCACTGCGCTGCCGACCTGGCCGACGGTGCCGTTCAGAGCACCGCCAACTGCGCCACCGACTGCGCCTACCGTGTTATTGAGCGTGCCGCCCACTGCGCTGCCGACCTGGCCGACGGTGCCGTTCAGTGCGCCGCCCACTGCACTTCCAACGGTACCGACAGTGCCGTTCAGAGCACCGCCAACTGCGCCACCGACTGCGCCTACCGTGTTGTTGAGCGTACCGCCCACTGCGCTGCCGACCTGGCCGACGGTGCCGTTCAGTGCACCGCCAACGGTACCGACAGTACCGTTCAGCGCGCCACCGACTGCGCCGCCAACCGTGCCGACTGTGCCGTTCAGTGCACCGCCAACTGCGCCGCCAACTGCGCCCACCGTGTTGTTGAGTGTGCCACCCACTGCGCTGCCGACCTGGCCGACAGTGCCGTTCAGCGCGCCACCCACCGCGCTACCAACTGCGCCCGCGGCACCGTGAAGCGTCCCGCCGACAGCACCCACCGCACCACCGACCAGGTTGCCGACGCCCAGCGCGCTGTGCTGTGCGGCCACCGTCCCCTGTCCGGCCAGCTTCAGATTGCGATCGGCCACTACCTCCTGGCCGTCTGGCGCCTGCACGCGCACCTTGCCGGCGACGCCGGCATCGAACGCGGCACTGATGACACGATCATGGGTTTCACCCGGCAGTTCTTCCTTGGCCGGCAGCGTGACTGCCGCCGTCGCCCGGGCCTGGCCCTGCCCCTCGATGTGATGGCCAGCGACCGCCAGATGCGTGTCGGCCTTGCCGTCGACGGTGGCTTTCAGCCCAGGCAGTGATCCGGCGGCTGCACCGCTGAGGCCGGCGGCCGCCTGGGCACCCGTATTGATCGCAGCGACCTGGCGGCCAGCGATGCCGACCTTGGCCCTGGCGCGCGCATCGGCAGCAACGCCCAGCGGCGCCTGCGCGCCGGGCGCAACGTGCGCAGCCAGCGATGCATCCACCTGTGCCGCCCTGGCCGCAGCGTTGCCCACGCCAACATTGGCGCGGACATCAGCCGCCAGTGCCGGCACGGCCACCTGTTTCGGCACGGTGTTCGCTGCCAGCTTCACCTGCACGGTGGCCGGCAACACGTCACGTACCACCGGCAGCGACGTGGTGTTCAACTGCAGGCCCAGACGAGCATCCGCACTGATTGCGGGGCTGTTCTGCGCCTGCCGCGCGGCGGCAGCCAGGGCCACTTCCGCGTCAACCTTGACCGGCATCGGCTGCGCATACTTTGCCGCGAGTGCTTGCAGGTCACGCAGCGATTGATTGGTTTCCGAGGCCCCTGCGTGACCGCTGGCCAGCGCACACAGCAGTGCCAGGGCCAGGGCCGTGGGCATCAGCAGGAAGGCGCGCGGATCGCGTGCGGCGCTGCCGCCGCTGTCGCCGGTGGCCAGTTCCGAGGCCACAACCAGAGCATTGAGCTGGCGGTTCCATACACGCCGGTAGATGCGGTTCATGAGCATTTCCCCCGTAGGCGAACAACTGGAATGTCAGTGGACTTGCCGCTAGGCAGGTGACTGACATTTCAGCGGTTGCAACAAGGGCGGTGCACTTCAATCCGGCACGGCAATCGCGCATTCCGGCAAATCCACGGCCGGAATCGGCAGCCGGCTATGCATAAGCGGCAACACGATCGGCAAGCGGATACGCAATTCCGGCATAAACACCGCAAAAACCCTTGCCGGGCCTGGATCAGGCCGGTTGGCCGATCTGCGCGGGTGCGCGCATCAGGGTGTCGCGCGGCAGTTCGCCGAATACCTTGCGGTAATTGTCGGCGAAGCGCGACAGGTCCCACAGCCCGCAGCTCAGGGCGATCGCCTTCACCGAGCGACGGCTGGAGTCTGCCATCGACAGGCTGCGGCAGGCCGCGCACAGGCGCAGCATGGAGAGGTAGCGGTTCGGCGAGGTTCCAAACAGGTCCTCGAACGCATAGCGCAGGCCGCGCTCGCTGACGCCGGCGGCATCGCAGATCTCGTTCATGTAGATATTGCGACGCAGGTTGAGCCGCATGAAGTTCTCTGCACGCTGCGCGATCAGATAATGCGTGCGCCGCGCACGGGTGCAGCCCGGGCGATCCGCCGCACCGGCGCCCAGCAGGGCCTGCACATGCTCATGCAGCAGGTTCTCGGTCTCATCCGGCTGCAGGCCTGCACCCTGCCCCAGCTGCAGGTGCAGCTGCTGGTAATGGCGCGCCAGCGGCGCGGCGTCGCTGGCCAGGTTGAACAGCGAAAGTGCCTGGCCAGCAGGTGGCGTGCTGCGCAGGCTCAGTTCGGTCAGCTTGCGCTGGACGCGGGCCACCGGCACCAGCATCAGGGTCATGTGCGTGCCCGGGCTCAGGGTGAACTCACTGATGCCCTCCGGCATGATCGTCAGCGCCATGCCCGGCGAGAGCGGCACGCCGTGGCACCAGCTCATCGTTTCATCGGTTGCGTGCAGGTACCCCAGCATCGCCCAGTCCGGCGGCAGCATGAAACGGCCACGGCAATGGAAGCCGCAGCTGATGCTGCAGAACAGGGCTTCCTCGTGCACGCGCGAAGCGAAGGCCGCCCGTGGCCCGTTGCCATCCAGCAGCAGCAGTTCGACATCGCAGACGCGAAGCACGCCGCTCAGCGTGGCCAGGTCTATCGACCGAAGGCCACTGTCGTCGCTGTCCTCTACCCCACCATCGACCATGACAGTGTTGTCCCCCCGTTGATCCGCCATCCGCTGCGGCCCCCACTGCCTGACAGGGCGCGCAACGATCCAGAATCCATTTCCGTTGCCACGCCGGCGGCGCCGGCGTCGATGCGATCGTACAAATCTCAATGCAAGAGCTTGAATGCGAGTATGCCCAATAATCGGCAAAGGTAAACCCGCGGCGCTGAATGATGAAACGGGATACACAAGTGAAGAAAATGTCTGAGCAGGTGGCACGGTTTTCGCATGGAACCACAAGGCGAATCACATTATCTACACGACAATGAATCGTTTTGCCTGCGAACGGATTTTCGTCACAAAAACCATCTGGAATTTTCAGGCTTCCGGGGTTTCTGCCGAATTTGCATATAGGTTCCGGTTGCAGCCAACCGCCGTTCAGGCAAAGTCGACATTACGGTGATCGAGCCATCTGATCTGGCCGCACCCAGGGGGACAGCATGACCACGCACGCATCATTGGATGCCTCGACCACCGGCCCCGGGCCGTCCGGTCGCGACCGTGCGGCCAATGTCCCGCCTGGAAACGATCACCCTGCTTGAGCACAGCGGGCCTGTCCCGCCGTGCCTCCTCCGCCAGGACGCGCGGAGGCCCACGGACGATCCCGGCGGAGCCGGGCCACCGCCCAACGCAGGTGTACTGCATCCGCAGACAGGTAGAGGGAGACATTGGTCATGAACGCATCGATCCGCAAATTCCTGAAGGAAGAAGACGGCGTCACCGCGCTCGAGTACGGGCTGCTGGCTGCCGTGATAGCTGGCGTCCTGATTGCGGTCGGCAACGACCAGATCAAGGGGTTCTTCGAAACGCTGTTCAAGAACCTCTCCGCACTGGCCACCAAGGCGTCGGGCTCGACGACCTGAACGGCGACCGCGCGCGGCCGGCAGGGCCGCGACGGCGGGGCGCATGGAACCAGGCGAAGACCGTCCAGTGACGGACGATGGAGTGTGCGATGACAGTGCTGGGATTGTTGGCCATCGGCGTGTGCCTGCGGATCGCGATCAGTGATCTGTATGCCCGTCGGGTGCCCAACACCTGGCTGGTCGCCGCATGCGTGATCGCCACTGCGGTAATCGTGGTCGGCCAGTTCAGTACGCCGCGCCAGCCGTGGCTGCCCCACCTTGCCGGCGCGGCGGTCGGCCTGTTGGCGCTGTTGCCGTTCCATGCCCTGCGCTGGATGGGCGCCGGGGACGTGAAGTTCTTCGCCGTGCTGGGCCTGATGCTGGGCTGGCAGGCGCTGCTGCCGGTCTGGCTGGTGGCAAGCCTCGCGGCTGGGTTGCATGCCGTACTGGTGCTGGCCGGTCGCCGCCTGGGCGTGCTGCTGCCCGGTCACCTGCAGATGCAGGTCAATCGCACCAGCACGCAGTGGCAAGCGCATCCGGTGCTGCGTGACATGCAGGCCGCCCGCCAGGGACGACGTGGCATTCCCTATGCAGCCTACCTGGCACTGGCCGCCATCGGCTGGGTGCTGGCCAGCATCTACGGAGGTGCACCATGAACATCCGCAGCCCACGCCTGCAACGCGGTGTCGCCAGCATCGAGTTCGCCCTGATGCTGATGCTCGGCCTGTTGCCGCTGCTGCTGTTCACCTTCTCCGGAGTGATGATCATGGCGGCGCAACAGACCCTGGCCACCGCATCGGCCGAAGGCGCGCGTGCCTCGCTGCGCTACGGCACCGCCAGCGAACGACGCACCGCCGCCTGCGTCGCCGCACGCACCTCGATGCAATGGTTGCTGCAGTTTTCCAAGCAGAACGTGGACTGCAGCGCGGGGGGCAGCAACGCCATCGTGGTGTCGGCACAGGCACCCTGCGCCGGTCTGGCCACGGCCCAGTGCATGACCGTGACGGTCAGCTACGACTACGCCAGCCATCCCTTCCTGCCCGGCACCGCCACGCTCTACAAGTGGGTGATGCAGGCCCCCATCCGCAGCGTCGCGGTCGCGCAGCTCGATCTCGGCAGCGGCAATTGATGATCGGTACTTTGGAGATGGTTCCATGCTCAAGTTGACCCGCATCGCTGCCGTCGCCCTGATCGGCCTGGCCGTGCTGCTGGCGCTGATCGCCTTCATGATCGGGCGCAAACCCGCCGCACCTGCAACGGTCGCGCCGGTCGCTCACAACGAGACCCAGGCGATCACCGTGGTCGAAGCCGTGGCACGCCTGCCTGCGGGCGAGCCGATCAGCGCCAACGGCCTGCGCCTGGCCCAGCGCACCGCACCCGTCCCCGGCGCCGCTACCAGCATTGCCGCCGTGACCGGCAAGGTGCCGGTGCAGGACATTGCCGAAGGCAGTGTGATCAACGGCAGCGCATTGGCTCAGGGCTTCTCGCTGCAGCTGCGGCCGGGCGAGCGTGCCCTGGCCGTCCCCGTGGACGAACTGGTCGGTGCCGGCAACCGCATCCTTCCCGGTGATTTCGTCGACGTCTTCCTCAACCTGCGCAACGCCCAGCCCAACATCAACAGCCCTGGCGAAGCGGCGCAGACGCGCCTGCTGCTGTCGCGCCTGCGCGTCCTGAGCTACGGCCAGCAGGACATCGTGCCGCTGGCCACAGAGACTACTTCCGACAGCGAGGCCGACACCCGCAACGACCCGCGCGCTGCCGACATCACCGGAAGTGGCAGCACGCAGAGCAGCAGCAATGAAGCGCCGCAACCCGCACGCAGCGCGGTGCTTGCGGTACCGGTGGCCGACGCCAACCGGCTGCTGCTGGGTGCGCAGCAGGGCAAACTTTTCCTGGCCCTGCGCAATCCCGCCGATACCGGCCTGCCCGACCTGGCGTTGTTCCCGCAATCGCGCGGAGTGATCGACCCGCTGCGTGGGCTCGACGCCGAACAGCAGCTCGCCCTGCAGCGGCCGGAGAACCACGCCTTTGCGGGTATCGACAGCGACGCGCTGGCCGGACGTGGCAGTGCACCGCCACGCAGCACCCCGGATGCACCGGCGCGCGCGCCGGCGT
Source organism: Stenotrophomonas sp. DDT-1 (assembly GCF_001580555.1). NCBI lineage: Bacteria > Pseudomonadati > Pseudomonadota > Gammaproteobacteria > Lysobacterales > Lysobacteraceae > Stenotrophomonas > Stenotrophomonas sp. DDT-1. The sequence goes on along the minus strand of NZ_LEKR01000029.1, from coordinate 11,903 downwards.
CACGTCGCAGTGCACCGCGCGCGTCGGGGATCGAGATCATCCGCGGCGACAGTTCCGCATCCCGTGCCTCCCTTTGACCTGCATCGAGTGCATCCATGACCGAACGTCGCCGCCGTCCACGCCTCTCCCTCCGCCAGCGCTGGCTGGCCCTGCTGCTGGTGCTGCTGGCGCCGGCAACGAGCGTGGCCGCCGATGACCTGGTGCTGCAGGCGCGCGAGCAGCGTCCCTGGAACCTGCCGGCCGACCTGGAGCGGGTGGCCATTGCCGACCCGGGTGTAGCCGACATCGTGATGCTGCGCGGGCAGCGCCAGGCGCTGCTGGTCGGCAAGACGCCTGGCACCACCACCCTGCTGCTGTGGCACCGCAGACAGGCCGAGCCACAGCGGTTGACGGTACGGGTGCAGAGCGCCGTACAGGGCGCCGCCAGCACCGGCGGTACCGGGCTGGTGTTCACCCAGCAGGACCAGCAGGGCCTCCTGCAGGGAAGCACCGACAGCATGCTCACGCACATGCAGGAACAGCGCACTGCGGCCATGGCGCTGGGCAAGGACGGCATGCTTGCCGATGCGTCCACCATCAACAGTGGGGGCGTGGTCCAGGTCGAGGTCAAGGTGGTCGAGTTCAACAAGACCGCGATGAAGCAGATCGGCATCAACTTCCAGAACCGCAACGGCGGCTTCGCCTATGGCTTCGCGCGGCCCGGCACTGGCCTGCCCGGCAATACCGGCCTGCTGCCCGGCATGAAGGAGGGCAACAGCAGCAACGAGGCCGTGTCGCCGATTTCCTCGGCGTTCCGGCTGGTGTTCGGCTCGACCAAGGGACTGTGGAACGCCGATGTCGAACTGCTGCAGAGCAATGGCATGGCGCGCGTGCTGGCCGAGCCGACGCTGGTGGCACTGTCCGGCCAGAGCGCCAGCTTCCTGGCCGGCGGCGAGCTGCCGATCCTGGAGCCGCAGGGGCTTGGCACCACCACCATCACCTACAAGCCCTTCGGCATCGGCCTGACCGTGACCCCAACGGTACTGGCGCCGAACCGGATTGCGCTGAAGGTGGCGCCGGAGGCGAGCGACCTGGACTACAGCAACGCGATCGTGCTCAACAACGTGCAGATTCCCTCGATCACCACCCGTCGCGCCGATACCACGGTCGAGCTGGGTGATGGCGAGAGCTTCGTCATTGGTGGCCTGGTCAGCTCCAACATCGTCTCCAACGTCAACAAGATTCCACTGTTGGGCGACCTGCCGATCATTGGATCATTCTTCCGCAACTTCGACTACAAGCGCCAGGACAAGGAGCTGGTGATCATCGTCACCCCGCGTCTGGTGCAGCCGCTGGCACGCAACGCCGAACTGCCGCTGCCTGGCGAGCGCGAAGCCAAGCCGCATCTTCCCGAATGGGGGTCGTGGTTGCTGGGGCCGGTCAGCCAGGACCCGGTGCCCGGCTTCTCGCGCTGACTTCCATGACGCCTGCGGAACCACGCCCATGCCCTACGCCACCGCCCAGCCGCTGCATCCGCAAGGACCGCCGATGAACCTGGTCCTGTACGGCATTGACCGCGAACTGCTGCCCCGGCTGGCCGCCAAGCTGCCGCCGACCACCACCCTGCACTGGCAGGACAGCAGTGCGCCGACGTCTGCGCAGGACCTGCAACGCGGCCCGCAGAGCCTGGTGCTGCTTGACTTCCGGCCCGAGCACGCGGCTGCCTCGAGCGTGCTGGCACAGCAGCTGCAGCAGACCCAACCGGACTTGGCGCTGGTCGCGGTCGGCGCCACCAGCGCCGGCCAGGTCGAAGGCGTGGTGATCGCGCTGCGTGCCGGCCTGCGCGATGTGCTGGACCTGGACAGCGACAACGCCGGCATCGAGGCGGCCCTGCGGCGTGCGCTGTCACCGCGCCCGGCCGCGGTGGCGCAGCACGCGCACAAGGCGCGCCTGATCGTGCTGCTGGGCGTGCGCGCAGGCGTCGGCACCAGTACCCTGGCCGCACATCTTTCGGTGCTGGCGCAACAGACGCGGGCCCTTGCCCAGGGCGATGCAGTGCAGCAGGACGGCCTGCTGATGGAACTGGCACAGCCGTCCGGTGACCTTGCGCTGTACCTCAATCTCGACAGCCGCTTCCACTACGAGGATGCGCTGCGCAACGCCAGCCGCATCGACGCCACCCTCGCACGCACCGCGATGGCGCGCCATGACTCCGGGCTGGTGCTGCTGGACCGTGCCGGCGGCAGTGATGCCGTGCCCCCGTCCGACCCTGGCGCGCTGCTGCAGCGCCTGCGCGGGGTGTTCGCCAGCGTGCTGTGTGATGCCGGCGGCTGCCCGCTGCGGCAGCTGCCGCCTCTGTTGCTGGACCAGGCAGACGAAATCTGGCTGGTCACCGATGCGTCGATCGCCACGCTGGTCTCGCTGGACCAGGCGCTGAAGCATCTTGCAGGCCAGCGCGAGCGCGAGAAGCGCCTGCAGCTGGTGATCAACCGCCACGACGACAGCAGCGGCATGAGCCCGGAACAGATCGCACGCCGCTTCGAAGTGCCGTTGCTGGCGACATTGCCTGAACGACCGCGCGTGCGCCTTGCCGCCAGCCAGGGCCGCCTGCTGCTGCAGGATGCGCCGCGCGATCCCTACCTGCGTGCCCTCGCCCCGCTCGTGTCACGGCTGGACCCGGCTGCCTGCCCGGTCCAGCCGCATGGCCTGCGGGAAAGACTCTCCCTTGCCCTGGGTGGATCGCAATGGAAGACAAGGTAACCCCGTTCCCGCATGCCGTTGCCCGCCCGCTGCTGCACGAAAGCCCGGGCCACCTGCCGTTCGCACAGACCGAGCAGTACCAGAAGGTGCTGTCGGCCGCGCATGAGCACCTGCTCAACAGCATCGAGGACGAGCGCATCGACATCGATTCCTGGGCCCCGGATACCATCGCCCGCTGGGTGCAGGTACAGACCGTGGGCTTCATCCAGGAATGGCGCATCCCGATCAACGAAGAAGAGATGCAGGTGGTTGCCGAGGGCCTGGTCAAGGAGCTGACCGGTTTCGGCCCGCTGGACGACCTGCTCCACGACCCCTCCATCGAAGACATCCTGATCAACGGTTTCAAGGACGTGCACGTTTCGCAGGGTGGCCAGCTCCGGCGTGCCACCCAGCGCTTCACCGATGACACCCACCTGCTGCGCATCCTGCGCCGCATCCTCGCGCCGCTGGGCCGCCGGCTGGATGATTCCAATCCGATGGTCGATGCGCGCCTGCCCAACGGCGGCCGCCTCAACGCGATCATCTCGCCACTGGCGGTGGACGGGCCGATGGTGTCCATCCGCAAGTTCCGCAAGGACCCGTTCACCCCCGACGAACTGCTCGCCAAGGGCACCTTCGACGCACCGATGCAGGCCCTGCTGAAGGCAATGGTGCTGGGCCGATGCAACATCCTGGTCTCCGGCGGCACCAGCTCCGGCAAGACCTCGCTGCTGAACGCACTGGCCAGCTACGTGCCACCCAGCGAGCGCGTCATCACCGTGGAGGACACCGCCGAGCTTTCGCTGAACCATCCGCACGTGGTGCGCCTGGAAAGCCGCATCGGTGGCGCCGAGGGCCAGGGCGCGGTCAGCATCCGCGACCTGGTGCGCAACAGTCTGCGCATGCGCCCGGACCGCATCGTGGTCGGCGAGGTGCGTGGCGCGGAAGTGCTGGAAATGCTGCAGGCGATGAACACCGGCCATGACGGATCGATGGCCACCATCCACGCCAACACGCCGCGCGACTGCCTGTACCGCATCGAGATGCTGGCAGGCTTTGCCGGCTTCCAGGGCAGCGAGGACAGCCTGCGCCGGCAGATTGCCAGCGCCATCGACTTCATCGTGCAGATCTCGCGGCTGGGCAGCGGGCGCCGGGTGCTGGTCTCGATCACCGAGATCACCGGGGTCAGTGACAACCTGATCACCACCCAGGAAATGTTCCGCCACGAGGTGCAGATCGACGCCGCCGGCCGCGAGACCGACCGCTGGATCGGCCTGGGCTTCCATCCGCACTCGCACAAGCTGGAGCCGTTCCGCCAGCAACTGCGTGAATCGCTCTACGGGGACTTCTGAGCATGGGCACCGGCCTGCTGCTGGGCGTGTTGAGCATCATCTCGGTGCTGCTGGCGCTGGCCGTCTGGCTGTGGGGCACCGCCGCCAGCCGTGAGCAGCGCCAGGCCTCGCTGCAGCATGCCGAGCAACAACTGGCGCGCGGCAGCGCGGCCGGCGCAGTACCGGCCGGGCCTGCCGTTGCGGCGGCCAACGATTCGACCCGCCCGGCCAGCACTGGGACCCGCGTACTGCCGTGGGACGGTGTCCTGCAGCGCGCCGGCCTTCAGCCGGGCTGGAAGCTGCCACTGATGCTGCTGGTGCCGGGACTGGTGCTTGCGGTCGTGGCGGCGATGCGGCTGGGCACGGCCTGGATGTTTCCGCTGACCCTGCTGCTGTACCTGCTGGGCTGCTGGCTGTGGGTGACGCGCCGGATCACGAAGCTGCGCGCGCAGCTGCTGCACCAGATGCCGGACTTTCTCGACAACCTGGTCCGCCTCACCGCGCTGGGCAACAGCCTGCAGGCCGCGTTCCAGGTGTCTTCGATGCAGACCAGCGCGCCACTGCGCGGCCTGCTCGACACCACGGTGCGCTATGCACGCAGCGGCATGGACCTGGATCGTGCATTGAGCCTGGCCGCGCAGCCGTACCGGATGGACGTACTGAAGGTGCTGGCAGTGGTGATCGGAGTGAGCGTGCGCATTGGTGGGCGCGCCGACCAGATCCTGCAACGCATGGGCGATTTCATGCGCGACCTGGAACAGGCCCAGCAGGAACTGGCGGCCACCACCTCGGAAACACGGATGTCGGCCTGGGTGCTGGGGCTGCTGCCACCCGCCAGTGCGGTGCTGATGGCGATCTCCAGCCCGGCGTTCTTCCAGCCGGTGCTGCACGACCCGCTCGGTCACAGGATCCTGCTGATCGCACTGGGCCTGGAACTGCTCGGGGCGTTCCTGCTGTACCGCCTGGCCAAATCGCTATGACCGCCCGCAGCCGCCCCGGAGGTGCCCGATGAGCGCCAGCGCCTGGTTCGCCCTTTCGCTGCTGGTGCTGGCAGCCGGCGTCGCCCTGCTCGGTATCGCCGGCTGGGTACGCAGCCATCGCGAGCACCGCACCTCAGCCACACTGAAAACCGCCCTGCAGCCGCGTGAAGAAGGCCGCGACACCGAGGCCACGCGCCGCGACTCGCTGGGCTGGATCGAGCGCTTCGGGCGCTCGCTCAGTGGCGGCCGCCTGGAGGCCGCGCTGCTTGCCAGCGAAGACAAGCTGCTGTTGGACCTGGCTGGCTGGAACACGCGCCGCGGCACCGCGATCTATCTCGGCCTGCGCCTGCTGCTTGCCCTGTTGGTGCTGGCGCTGGCGCTGGCGTTCAGCAGCGCGCACGGGCTTGCCAAGGTGATGGTGGTGATCGGTGCGCTGGCGGCCGGGCTGCTGCTGCCGAAGTTCGTGCTGTCGTCGTGGGTCAAGCGCCGCCGCCGTGCGGTCGAGAACGAGCTGCCCCTGCTGATCGACCTGCTGCGCCTGCTGCAGGGCGTGGGCTTCAGCATGGACCAGAGCCTGCAGACGCTGGGCGACAAGCTGCGCGATGCATTGCCGGTACTCGGCGGCGAACTGCAGGAAGCCAATGTGGCCTATACCCATGGCCGCACGCGCGCGCAGTCATTGCGGCGGCTGAGCGAGGTCTACGCCGATGATGACCTGGCCAGCCTGATGCAGTTGATCCTGCAGGTGCATGCGCACGGCGGCGCAGTGCAGGAGCCGTTGCGCCAGTTCAGCCTCCGCCTGCGCGAACAGCGCCGCAACGCGTTGAAGGAAAAGGTCGGCAAGCTCTCGGTGAAGATGACCGTGGTGATGATGCTGACCCTGTTGCCGGCACTGATGCTGGTGCTTGCCGGCCCGGCGCTGGTCGCGCTGGCCACCACCCTGTCCAAGATGGGATCTCCCTGATGCCTCCCCTGCACACCTCCTGCCTGCTGCTTGCCGTCACCCTCGCCGCCCTGGCCAGTGGCTGCGCCTCGACCACGCCGAAGTATGTGCGGGCGCCCAGCCTTGCGCCGCCGGAACCCGATCCGCAGGACAGCCGCAACGCCTATCTGGAGCTGATCGAACGCATGCAGCAGCAGGGCGCCTGGTATGCCTCGCTGGCCCATGTGGAGGCCTTCCGCCAGCGCTATGGTGATCGTCCTGCCCTGCGCCTGCTGCAGGCCGACGCACTGCGTGAGACCGGCCAGACCGACGCGGCGGTCGCGCTGTATCGCGCGCTGTCCAGCGGGCCGCAGGCCGCGGCGGCCGCCCATGGCCTGGGCCTGATCGCTGCACGCCGCGACGACGACGCCGGCAGCGAACAGGCGCTGGCGCGCGCCACGCAGCTGCAGCCCTTGAACATCGACTACCTGGGCGACCTGGGCTATGCACGGCTGCGTGCCGGCCAGTTCGATCAGGCCCGCGAGCCGCTGGCCAAGGCCCTGGAACTTTCACCGGGCAACGCCAAGGCAACGGCCAACCTTGCACTCTGGGCGGTACTGCGCGGCGACCAGGCCACGGCGGAGCGGCTATCGGCACAGGCCAGCCTCAACGAGGAGACGCGCCGAAGCATCCAGCAGCAGGCCCAGCAGATCCGGACGCGCCTGCAGCAACGACAGGCCGCTGCTGCCGCCAACGCAGCCACACCTGCACATACGGCCAGCGTCGAGAGTGGCGCTCGTGCATCGGGCGGCGCACGGCTGGCGGGCGAACCCCACCGCGACCCGCGCGACCAACGCGATCCGCAGCGCCTGCCACCCTCGATGCTGGAACGCTTCAGCGCCACCGATCACCCGACCGGAAGCACACCATGACCACGATGCGCCAGATCCGACGCCTGTTGCCCGTGCTGTGCTGCCTGCTTGTTGCCGGTGCCGTGCAGGCGCAGCAACAGCCATTGACCGGACAGATGCTCGGTGGCCCCTCGCCGTCGCCAGCGGGCACGGCGCCGATGCAGGCCGAGCCGCTTCCCACCGTGGAGTTGGCCGCACCGGCCGCATCCGCCGAGGTGACTGGGGCGCAAGCGTCGACCATCGCAACCGACGTCGCACCTCTTTCAGCACCGCCCGCCGCACCGCGTGCACGCCTGCCCAGCGGCGAGGCGACCCGCAATCTGTTCCGCCTGCAGGCCTCCGGGCAGCAGGCCGGCCAGCGGCTGCCGATCCTGGGTGACCAGGCCACGCTGAGCTATGCGCGTTACCTGAAGAGCTTTGAACACGAGATCCCGGACTTCTTTGAGACCGATGTCTCCCGGTCCAAGGACGCCTCCTCCTCCGGACGCTGAGGTCGGCCATGAAACGCCCACGCCAGTTCAGTTTCAGCCGCGCACGCGGCGGCATGTCGGTCACGATGATGCTGGTCATGCTGGCGCTGTTGGCCATGCTGGGCCTGATCGAGATCGGCTATCTGTTCTGGGCCAAGCGTGATGCGCAGAAGGTGGCCGACCTTGCCGCACTGGCCGGCGCACAGCGGCTGGAGCTGTGCAGCCCGGACAACAGCGACAACAGCGCTGCCCGGCAGAATGCGGTGGCCCAGAACGGGTTCGCAGGCACCCTGCAGATCCGCTGCGGCAACTGGAGCGCCAGCCGTGGCACCGGCACCCGCTTCGTCACCAGCGTCGATGCCAGCAATCCCCGCAATGCCGTTCAGGTAATCGCCGAGCGCAGCGTGCTGCCCTTCTTCGGGCAGACTTCCAGCCTGCCCACCGTGAGCGTGCAGGCCGTGGCGCGCCGTGCCGAACCCACCGCGGTGTTTGCGGTCGGCTCGCAGCTGCTAAGGACCAATGGCGATTCAGTGCTGCTGTCCACCCTGCGCCTGGTTGGCCTGGACGTCACCAATGCCACGGTGCTGTCCTATGACGGCCTGGCGCAGGCCAACGTGACTCCGTCCGGCCTGCTGAAAGCGCTCAACATACCGGTAAGCGCCAACCTCAGCGTGGCCGACTTCAATCGCCTGCTGTCGGTCAACAAGATTTCGCTGGCACAGCTGGTCGATGCTACCGCCACCGTGGTCGGCCGTGACTCCGCAGCGGGGGTGCAGCTGCGCGCCCTGTCCGATCTGGTTGCCACCCAGCTGGACATCAACAAGCTCAACATCGTGCTTGGCAGCCAGTCCGGCGGCGGTGGCCTGTTTGCCGAAGTTGTCTCGCCCGACGGCACGGTCGGCAGCGCACTGGAGTCACAGATCAACGTGCTCAACCTGATCAGCACCGCGATCTCCATCGCCAACAATGGCAACGGTGTGGCGGTCAAGGGACTGGACCTGCTGGGCATCAGCATCCAGGCAGGCGTGGTCGAGCCGCCATCGATCGCCATCGGCGGTGTCGGCAGCCGTGCCTACAACGCGCAGGTGCGGCTGATGGCGGACGTGGACAGCAACAACCTGTTCGCGCTGGGGCCGCTGCTGAACCTGCTTGGCACGCGCCTGCACCTGCCGCTGCACGTCGACGTGGCCAACGGCATGGGCACGCTGACCGGCATCCAGTGCGGCGGCAATCCACCCAAGGCCACGATCCAGGTGGACTCGTCGGTGCTGCGCGCCTGCGTCGGCAATGTCGACCCTGCACAGCGCTTCTCCAAGGCCAATGTCTGCGACGCCACGCTGCAGGACGAACAGCTGCTGAAGCTGCTGGGCCAACCATTGATCAACGACAGGATTACCCTGCCTGCCCTGACCAGCACGCAGACCCTGACCCTGGCCGCCGGTGAGACCGGCTCGACCCGGTTCAACCCGCTCGCGATCGGTGACGCAGTGTCGAGCCTGGTGAACGAACTGCTACGGGTGCTGTCGGGCATGCTCAATTCGCCCAAGCAGGGCATGAACGCCAACGACACCGCCAAGGCGCTGGCCGATCGCTACCTGCAGGCGGCCTTTCCGACTGGCGGACGCTACAACGTCGACCAGGTCATCCCGCTGCTGCGCGATGGCGATCCGGCACGCAATCTCGCCCCGCTGGGCAACTGGACGGTGAAGAATGGCGTCCCCAAGCCTTGCCTGCTGGGCCTGACCACCTGCTGGGAAGACGGTTCGGTGTGGACCGGTTACAGGACGACCGTCACCGGCCAGGGCCTGGGCCTGCTCGATGGCCTGCTTGGCTCGCTGGTCGGCGGCCTGCTGATCAACCGCTGCGACAGCCTGCTCGGCAACCTGATCGATTACAACGGCTGCGTGCGCAACAATCTGGCGTCGTACATCCAGACCGCACCGGCCGGCTTTCTCGATGGTGCCGGGGGAACGGGTGTCACCAACCCCGATGGCAGCGTCAGCTGCAGCGGCCTGCTGTGCACCGTGCTGAAGCCGATCCTGGCCGCACTGCGGCCGGTGCTCAACAGTGTCGGCACCCTGCTGACCAACCTGCTGGCCAGCGTGCTGGGCCTTGAACTGGGCCGGACCGACGTCAACGTGCAGTCGATCCAGTGCAGCGCCGCACAGCTGGTCTACTGACCCGTGACGGGCGCCCTTGGCGGCGCCCACACCCATGCTAGACTCCCGGCGGGGAACCACCTTCATATCAACCCACACTCATCCGTGGATGGTCTAGACATGCGAGAAACTTCAGGGGGCGCGGTCTTTGCCCGGCACGCGCGCAGCGCGGCAGTGCTGGCCGTGGTCATGATGCTGGTGGCACCGGCAGCGATGGCTGCACGTGGCGACCGTGAGGCGGCAGCCGAACCGGCGCGCAGCGCGCCGGTGGTGCGCAATACCGTGGACGAACTCAAGCAGTTGATGGACTCGCGCCAGCTGACCGAGCTGCGCACCACCTACAACGGCAACTACGGCGCCAGCCTGCTGTTCAATGCCAACACCCTGACCTACTACGTCGCCCTGTTCCAGGAGAAGAACTTCTGGCGGGTGATCAAGACCGATGCGGTGGACAACGCCGAGCGCGTCTACCGCACCTTCGCGCAGCAGTCCGAGCAGCTGGCCCAGGTCTACATCGACACCACCCGCCTTGAAGCCGGCAAGCGCTACACCGAGCGCCTGGTGGCCTACAACGAGGAACGCCTGCGTACCCTGCAGCAGGAAATGGAACAACAGCAGGCGCAGTCGGCCCAGGTCAGCGCCGCCCTGCAGCAGGCCCAGCAGCAGGCCGTGAGCCTCAGCACCGACGTGCAGAGCACCAACAGCCAGCTGGACGCCCTGCAGCGCCGCATCCAGATCCTGCAGGCCGAACAGGGCAACCCGGAGTTGAGCCTGCCCAAGCCGGACAGCGTGCCCGCACCGGCCGCCGCCAGCGACGGTCGCTGAGAGCTGCACTCACGGTACTCCACGCGACGGCGGCCCTATGGCGCCGTTGTCGTTTTCGGCACTTCAGCGCCCCCGCGTCACTGGCAGGCGCCGTAGATCGCGTCATCCAGCTGCCGGCGCTGCACGAAGTCCAGGCGCCGACGCTTGAGCAACGCCTGCTCGCGATCACGCCGGGCACGCTCGCAGGCCGCCGCATCCGTGCTGATCGTGATCAGCGCACCGTGCGCCCGCGCCGCACGCCGTGGCCGGGGCGATGGCTTCGGTGTCGAGGCCGCTGGCGCCACAGCGCCGCGGGACAATGACTGCTCCGCGGGCACGTCCCAGCGCCATGCGGCACGCCCCTGGCAGGGTGTCTGCTGGTAGACCGGGTGCGGTCCATCCACGCACTTGTAGACATGGGTCTGTGCCGGCGCTGCCATGGGCAGCAGCAGGCACAGCATCAGCGACCATCGCATGGCGGGCATCCGTGCGTTCCTGTGGCGGGCTGCGCTCATCCTCGGCACACGGCTCCCGTCCTGCCAGAGCGATACGCGTCACATCCGATGCAATCCAGCACAGCCGTGCAAGTCGGTCGCCTGCGCCTGCGCTGTACTGCCGAAGGCACCGGCATCCTGCCGAAGCCTTCCCTCCCTTCCGCCAAGGAACCTGCAATGAGCAACTTCGTCACCGTCGCCGATGGCGCCCGCATCTTCTACAAGGATTGGGGCACCGGCCAGCCGATCGTGTTCGCCCACGGTTGGCCGCTGTCTTCCGATGCCTGGGATCCGCAGATGCTGTTCATGGGCCAGAACGGCTTCCGCGTGGTCGCCCACGATCGCCGCAGCCACGGACGCTCCAGCCAGACCTGGGATGGCAACAACATGGACACCTATGCCGATGACCTGGCCGCGGTGATCGAAGCGCTGGACCTGAAGGACGCGATCCTGGTCGGCCATTCCACCGGCGGCGGTGAAGTGGCCCATTACATCGGCCGCCACGGCAGCGCGCGCGTGGCCAAGGTGGTGCTGGTCGGCGCCGTGCCGCCGCTGATGCTGAAGACCGCTGGCAACCCCGCCGGCACCCCGCTGGAGGTCTTCGACGGTATCCGCAAGGGTACCGGCGGCGACCGTTCGCAGTTCTTCAAGGACCTGACCACCCCGTTCTTCGGCGCCAACCGGGATGGCAACAACGTTACCCAGGGCATGCGCGATGCGTTCTGGCTGCAGGGCATGCTCGGTGGCGTCAAGGGCCAGTACGACTGCGTGCACGAATTCTCGGAAGTGGACTACACCGAGGACCTGAAGAAGATCGACGTGCCGGCGCTGGTCGTGCACGGCGATGACGACCAGATCGTGCCGTTCGATGCCTCGGCCAAGCTGTCCTCGCAGATCATCAAGGATGCCGAACTGAACGTGTACCCCGGTGCGCCGCATGGCCTGACCATCACCCACGCCGACCAGTTCAACGCCGATCTGCTGGCATTCGCACGCAAGTGAGGTATCGCGGCGGCGCCGCAACGGTGCCGCCGCCCCTTCGGTAGTGCCGGCCGCTGGCCGGCACCCCGATCAATCCATCGCGATCCTGCGCAGCCGGCCAGCGGCCGGCTCT
>NZ_LEKR01000028.1:0-54394 GCF_001580555.1 Stenotrophomonas sp. DDT-1 | reverse complement strand
CCCGCCCGAGGCATGCCTCGGGCCCATGCGGCTGACACCCCGCACTCCGACACCGCCCCACCTCTGACAGATTCCGTGTGCTGTCGGTAGGTGTCGACCTTGGTCGACACATCTGTCAGATATCGAATGGGTCATCCACGCATGGCGTGGATCTACTGTGTCGACCAAGGTCGACACCCACCAGGGCAATGCGTCGTTCCGACAGATCGCGAAAATCTGTCGAAGGCGGGGTGGGTCCGGTTGCGGGAGCGTGAGCCGCATGGATGCGGCGACCGAGCTTACATGGGTGAGGGCGCTTTGCTTGCGAAGCATTGCTTCGCAAGCGCCCGAACGCACAGCCGCCAGCGGCTGGGCCGGGCCCCGGAGGGGGACTTGCAGCGTCCCCCGCAACCGGACCCACCCCGCCAATCCACGGAATGCCAGCTTTTGCTTTTGCTTTTGCTGTTGCTGTTGCTGTCGCTGTCGCTGTCGAGGCTACCGGCCAGCGGCCGGCACTACCGCAGGTGCAGGGCTGCAAGCCCTGCCAAACACCCCTCAACCTTCGCAGTTGGCGAACACGTCGCGGTCGCGCTCGTACAGCGCCGTCTTAACCTGCATGAGGCCCAGCACCGACGGGAACAGGTTGTCGTGGTCGGTATAGGCCGCCGAACGCTTGCGCACGCACTGCAGGTCCAACCCACGGCTGCTGGCGAAGCCCGGCGAGAACCACATCGTCATCGGTACGCGGGTCTGCTCGGCCGGTGCGATCGCATACGGCACGCCATGCAGGAACAGGCCCTTCTCGCCCAGCGATTCACCATGGTCGGACAGGTAGATCATCGCCGTGTCGTAATCCTGCATGCCCTGCAGGGTAGCAATGGTCTTGCTCAGGAAATGATCGGTGTACAACACCGCGTTGTCATAGCTGTTGGTGATCTCGTCGCGCGAGCAGCGGCCGATGTCACGGGTGTCGCAGGTCGGGGTGAAGCGGCGGAACGCGGGCGGATAGCGCTCGAAATAGGCCGGGCCGTGGTTGCCCAGCTGGTGCAGCACCACGACCCGGTCGCCGGGCTTCGCACGCACCTGGGTGGCCAGGTCCTGCAGCAGGATCTCGTCCATGCAGCGGCCATCGGCGCACAGGCCGGGTGTGGTGGCGTCGGACAATGACTGGAAGTCCAGGCCCTCGCACACGCCCTTGCAGCCGGACTGGTTGTCACGCCACAGCGGCGCGATGCCGGCGCGGTTCAGTACGTGCAGCAGCGACTGGTGCGCACGGATCTTCTTCTCGTCGTAGTCGTGGCGGCCCCACGGCGAGAACAGGCACGGCAGCGAGACCTCCGTGCTGGTGCCGCACGAATGCATGTCCGGGAAATTGATCACGCTGGCCTGCGCCAGTTCCGGGGTGGTGTTGCGGCCACCGTTGAGGCCCCAGTTCTGCGCACGCACGGTCTCGCCCATGACGATCACCAGCAGGCGCGGCTTGCTGGCCGGCGCTCGCGGAGTGGCCTTGGCGTCGGTGCCGATCGGCAGCTTCGGTGCGCGCTGCACCGGGTTGTCGCCACGCAGCGCACGCGGCATGCCCAGCAGCACGTTGGCCGGAGTGGCGAGGTAACGCACTTCGCGCTGGTTGCGCATCAGTGCCGAGACGTCCTGGAACGAGATCAACGCGCCGCCGACGGCAGTCACCGCCGACACCACCAGGAAGCCGAGGCGCCACAGCAGGCTGCGGCCCCAGCTGCGACGGCGCAGCTGCACGCGCCACAGCACGATCATCGGCAGCACCGCCAGCAGCAGTACCGGCCACAGCAGCGACACGGTCATCAGCTCGCGGCTTTCCTTGGGGTCCGTCGCCAGCACGTTGCGCAGCATGTCCGCATCCAGGTAGATGTGGTAGCGGCTCATGTAGTGCGCGGCGAATGCGGTCACCAGCAGCAACAGGCTGATCACCACCTTGGCGTTCCAGCGCCAGACCAGGATGCCCAGCAGTACGCCGTGAGCACCCAGCAGCAACAGCAGCAGCGAAAGCGCGTAGCGCAGGCTGCCTGGATGGCTGGCCATCGCGCTGTGCCAGAACAGGCCATTGCCGGCCACCGCGAAGAACAGGCTGGTCAGCGCGATCAGCGCTTCGGTGGACAGCTGCGGCCGCCAGTGGCGCAGACCCGCAAGGGCGGGGAGGCGGGCGGGCCGTTGGACCGATGCGCTCATGCGTTTGCCTCCTGACGGTTGGCATGGTTCAGTTGACGGTGTGTCAGGACGCGCTTGACGATCAGATAGAGGCCGAGCGAAAGCAGCCAGCAGATCAATGCAGTGGCGACGTCATGCGAAAGGAAATGCGCTCCGCGCAGCTGCTGGCTGATGCCGAACACCAAACCGGCGCCGAGGCCGATCCACAACCCGGCCCAGCGCCACGACGGGCGCCATAGCAGGGCGAAGTAGTACAGGCACAGCCAGGCGTAGCCGGCACTGGCGTGCCCGGCCGGGAAGCAGGCCTGCGCGGCCATGCCAGCGGGGCGTGCGGTGAAAAGCCCGATAAATGGCTGGTGGCCGCCGTAGCGCAGCAAGTCCCAAGGGCATTCCATCGGCACCAGCGACTTCAGCAGGGAGATCACGCCGGTGCCCAGCGCCAGGGCAAGTACGACATAAAGCAGCGCCCACCGCAGGGTGTGATCGCGTCCTTTACGCCAGTGATGGAAGCACAGCAGGAGCACGACCAGCGCCGCCGCAGTGCTCAACCATTTACCGGCCTTGTGCACGACGCTGCGGGTGATCCAGGCGTCCTGTAGCACCCATCGGCTGCCCTCAAGGCGGAACAGGTGATCGGCCACCCACTGGTCGCCGCCGAACCCCATTAGCAGCGCAAACACGGGCAGACCGATTGCGACAGGCAGCCAAAAGTGAGTTACGGCGAATCTTGACGCCAGTGGCGATGTCGCAAGCGGCGCGATCGAATCAAGGGGACGAACGGGCATGCTGAGGGAAGGCGGGTTCGGGAATCCGCAGCCATGCTCGTCACCTGCATGTCGGAGAAGGGTCGGACGCTCGTTCGCGCCGGGTTAATGATTTCCCCGGCACGAGTCAACGTTCAGTCTTCTTCGGCGGTCGAGCCGGCCCGTTCGGCGTGGCATTGCGGGTCCCAGGCCGTACCGGGAAGCAGTTGCCAACGATTCCTGTTGGCCATGCCGATGTCGATCACCTTGGCCGGATCCACGCAGGGACTCATCGCCTCGTCCAGCACCAGCAGCCAGCGCTTGTCCGGCGCTTCGGCGAGCCAGGGGCCGGCATCGTGCCATTGCTCGGCCCAGGGCCGCTTGAAGCCGAACTCGCGTACCGGGCGGTCAGCCTGCAGCAGGTTCTGCTCGCGCCAGGCGACCAGCGCCAGTTCGGCGTCCGGACCGATCCGCGCGCCGACGCGGCGCATCAGCGCCGATGCCGATGCGTAGGGATCCAGTGCCGGGATCAGCACCAGGCCGTAGAGCATCCACAGCATGCCGTGGGTCAGCAGCACCAGTGTCGTGGCGCGGCGCACCCGCAACCAGACGGCCAACGTGGCCAGCGCGATGGCGAAGGTCAGCAGGCCATCACCCAGCACCGGCAGCAGCGTATCGGGCATGGCCCGGCGCTCCAGTTGCGCCAAGGCCCACGGGTGCTCGGTCATCAGCATCACGCCGAGCACGCCGGTGGCCAGCATCAGCACCACGCTGTAGCCGAACAGATACCGGCGCACGCACAGCCGGCGCAGCAAGCCCGGCAACAACGGCGCAACCGCCAGTGCCATCGCAGGCAGCATCGGCAGCACATAGACCTCGCGCTTGCCCGGGCTGGCACTGAAGAACACCAGCACCAGCAGCGCCCAGCCCAGCAGCAGCCACTGCCGGCGGTCGCCCCGGCGGATGCGGCGCCACCACGGCTTGAAGAGCAGCGGCAGCAGCAGGCTGCCCGGCAGCCACAGGGTCAGGATCACCTGCAGGTAGTACCAGGCCGGTTGGCGATGGTGCCAGGCGTTGGCATAGCGGGTACCGGTCTGCTTGAACAACAGCTCATGCGCGTAGGCCTGCAGTTCGGCGCTGGGCGTGTGCAGCAGGGCCCAGCCCAGCGGCGCAAGCCACACCGACACGCCCAGCAGGAAGGCCGGGATCAGCCACAGCAGCGTTGCCGGGTGTGGGCCGTCAACGCTGCGCCCGCGGCGACGCTGGTACAGCCACCAGCCGAACCACGGCAGGACCATCAGCAGCGGCAGGAAACCCACGCCTTTGGTCACCGTGCCGAGGCCAGCGGCGAACCCCGCCAGCCACAAGGCAGCCAGGTTGCGGCGTTCGCACAGGTGGCGCATCAAGCCCCACAGGGCCACCGTGGTCATGCCGACCAGCACCATGTCGATCTGCGCGCGCTTGGCCATCAGGCCAAACTGCAGGGTGCAGAACAGCGCCGCCAGGGCGTACAGGGAATGCCGCGGTGACCACAGTCGGCGTGCCAGATCCGACACCAACCACAGGCTGAGCAGGGCGCCCAGCAGCGACGGCAGCAGGAACGACCACTGCCAGCTGCCGACGATCTCGTAGGCCGCCGCCTGCAGCCACATGAAGACCGGTGGCTTCTCCGCATACAGCTCCACGCCCCGGTGCGGCAGCAGCCATTGCCCACTCTCGACCATGGTGCGGGCCGCCAGCACGAAGCGCGGCTCGTCCGGTGGCTGCGGCTGCCGAAGGCCGATCCCCGCTGCCAGCGCAGCAACGATCAACAGCCACAACAGGGGCAGGCGCCAACGGCGGGGCAGGGCTACGGGCACGGCAGGCTCCGGGAGCAAAAACGGCCATTCTGAGGTGGCGGGGGTTGGAAAAGCGTCAGAGGAGGCCGGGACGACCGCATTCCGACATGGGCAGCGCTACCATGGTACGAACTTCCGTGGATGTTTCGTGCATGCGTCTGTTGGTGATCGAGGACAACCGCCAGCTGGTGGCCAACCTGTTCGACTACTTCGAGTCGCGCGGGCACGTGCTCGACGTGGCCCCGGACGGCATCACCGGCCTGCACCTGGCCGGCAGCCATCCCTACGACGCGGTGATCCTGGACTGGATGCTGCCGCGCATGGAGGGGCCGGAGGTGCTGCGTCGCCTGCGCGCCGAGCAGGCTTCGGAGGTGCCGGTGATCATGCTGACCGCGCGCGACGAACTGCCGGACAAGATCACCGGCTTCCGCGCGGGTGCCGACGATTACCTGACCAAGCCGTTCGCCCTGCCCGAGCTGGAAGTTCGGCTGGAGGCGCTGCTGCTGCGTGCGCAGGGCCGGAACCCGCGCAAGCGCCTGCAGGTGGGCGACCTGGTGCTGGACCTGGCGACCCTCGAAGCCCAGCGGGGTGGTCAGGTGCTCCACCTCTACCCGGCCTGCCGCAAGCTGCTGGAGGTGCTGATGCGCGCCAGCCCCGGTGCGGTCACCCGCCAACAGCTGGAGTTCGCCCTGTGGGGCGACGAGCCACCGGATGGTGACCTGCTGCGCTCGCATGTCTATGAGCTGCGCCGCAGCGTCGATGGTCCGTTTGCCGACAAGCTGATCCACACCCTGCCGCGGGTTGGTTACCGCCTTGCGGTGACCGCGGCCGCCGATGCAGGCAAGGGTGATGATGAAGGCGCGTAGGCCAGGCCCGCTGTACCGGCGCGTGGTGTGGTGGTTGCTGGGCTACCTGGCCCTGCTGTCGATCGCTGTGTTCAGCGTCGGCAACTACGTGCACGAACACGCCGAACATGCCGCCTGGCGCGCGCTGCTCAATTCCGAACTGGACAGCATCGTCGAGCACGTCGAGCATGAACCGCACTATCGCTGGCAGGATTCGGACACGCTCAGCCTGTACCGCTTCGATGCAGTCAACCTGCCTGACAGCCTGCGTACGCTGCATCCGGGCCTTCACGACGGCGTGATGATCAAAGGCCGGGAGACGGCGGTGATGGTGCGCGAGACCCGGTCGATGGGACGGGTCGCGCTGGCGCTGGACATCTCCGATTTCCATGACCTGGAGCAGTTCGCCACGCGCTGGGTGATGCTGGCCGGGGTGATCATGATCTTCGTCACCGTGCTGATGGCGTCCTTCGGCATGGAACGCATGGTGCGCCCGTTGAGCCTGCTGGCCCAGCACATCGGCGCATTGCGGCCGGGCGTTCAGGGCCAGCGCATCGAGGTCGACCCGCGCGGCAGTTCCGAGCTGCACACCATCGCCGATGCGCTGAACGACTACCTGGACCGCAACGAGCAGTTCGTCGAGCGTGAGCGGGTCTTCATCAGTACCGCCAGCCACGAACTGCGCACGCCGATCGCAGTGATGACCGGTGCAGCCGAGCTGGCGCTGGAGCAACCGGGCCTGCCCGAACGTGCCCGCCAACAGATGCAGCGGGTGCTGCGCACGGCACAGAGCGTGGAGCAGCTGATCGAGCTGCTGCTGGTGCTGGCGCGTGATCCCGCGCGCCTGGCCGCACGTGCCGAGCGCATCGCACTGGACCAGCTGCTGCCGGAGATCGTCGACGACCATCGCTACCTGCTCGGCGACAAGGACCTGAGCATCGGCATCCAGGCTGCGCCGGTGGATATCGTCGCGCCGCTGGCGGTGGTGCAGGCGGCGATCGGCAACCTGCTGCGCAATGCCATCGAAAACAGCGGCCGCGGCCATATCGAGCTGCAGCTGAGTTCGTCGGCGGTACTGACCCTGCAGGACCCCGGGCACGGGATGAGCCCGGAGGAGATCGCGGCGATCCACGCGCGCATGGCCCGCGGCGAGCGTGCCGATCGAGGCAGTGGCATCGGCCTGGACCTGATCGCGCGGCTGTGCGAGCACCTGGGCTGGACGCTGCAGTTGCAGCCCCGCCAACCGCGCGGGACGCGTGTCACCCTGGACTTCGGCGCTTCGCGCCCCGCTTGATCGGACGGCCGACCTGCTCCGCGCTGCGGCATGACCCGACGTGAAGACAGTGTTAATCTCGACCTGCGCCGCTTCATGCGGCGCTTTTTTTTCCCGCTCCTTCGATCGACAGAGGATCCCATGCCGACCGAACCCGCTACTGCCCTGATCAGCAACGATATCGTTGGACTGGGCCTGATTGCCGCCACCCTGGCCCTGATCTTCTGGGCCGCCAGTGGTCCGACCCCGCTGTTGAAGAAGATCTTCGCCTGGGTGCCGGCACTGCTGCTGTGCTACTTCATCCCCGCCATCTACAACACCGCCGGTGTCATCGATGGCCACAACACCTCGCTGTACAACCCGGTCGCGCGTGACGTGCTGCTGCCGGCCGCGCTGGTCCTGCTGACGCTGTCGATCGACCTCAAGGGCGTCATCAAGCTGGGGCCGAAGCTGTTGCTTGTGTTCTGTGCCGGTACCGCTGGCATCATGCTCGGTGCGATCGTCTCCTTCCAGCTGATGAAGCTGATCCATCCGGAAACGGTGGCCGGTGATACCTGGGCCGGCATGGCCGCGCTGGCCGGCAGCTGGATCGGTGGCGGCGCCAACATGGTCGCCATGCGTGAGGTGTTCGGCACCGACGCCACCACCTTCGGCCAGTTCGCCGTGGTCGACGTGGCCTGCGCCAGCCTGTGGATGGCGATCCTGCTGTTCCTGGCCAACCGCGCGCAGCAGATCGACACCCGCAACGGGGCCGATACGCGCGCCATCGACGAGATGAAGGCACGCATCAGCGCCTACGAGGCACAGAACGCGCGCATTCCCAGCATGACCGACCTGATGGTGATCGTCGGCGTGGCACTGGGTGGCGTCGGCCTGGCCCACGCCATCGCCGCACCGCTGTCGGGCTGGTTCAAGGCCAACGTCAGCTGGGCCAGCCAGTTCAGCCTGGACAGCCAGTTCGTGTGGGTGATCCTGCTGTCCACGGCGATGGGCCTGGGCCTGAGCTTCACCCGCGCGCGCCGGCTGGAAGCCGCAGGCGCATCGCGGTTGGGCACGGTGTTCCTGTACTTCCTGATCGCCTGCATCGGCATGCAGATGAACCTGCTGTCGCTGCTGGATCGGCCGTGGCTGTTCCTGCTCGGCGCGATCTGGATGGCTACGCATGTGCTGGTGCTGTGGGTGGTGGCCAAGCTGCTGCGCGCGCCGTTGTTCTTTTTCGCGATCGGTTCGCAGGGCAACATCGGGGCGGCCGCCTCGGCTCCCGTGGTGGCCGCGGCCTTCCATCCGACGCTGGCGCCGGTGGGGGTGCTGCTGGGGACGGTGGGCTATGCCACCGGTACCGGGTTGGCCTATGTCACCGGCCTGATCCTGAAGTGGATGGCCGGCGCCTGAGTTCTGACCGGACGTTCCTGTTGCGGGTTCGCGGCGTGCGCCGCGAACCCGCTCTGCCCGTGTAGGGCCGAGCACGCGCTCGGCCTTCTTTTGCCTGCGAAAAGGCCGTCCCGGCCCTCAACAGCAGCGGCCACCATTGCGTCCGCCGTAGCGCGCTTCCTGGCGCTCGCGGAAGAACGTCTTGTAGTCCATCGGCTCCTGGTCCGGATGCTTTTCCAGCATATGCCGGACGTAGTTGTCGTAATCAGGAATGCCACAGCACAGTCGTGCGGTCTGCACCAGGCGCCGCCAGATGCGGCGGTGCGCCTGGTACTGGCCGGCGGGAACCAGTTGCGTACTCATCACAGATCCACCATTTCATGCGGCTTCAGCGCCACGTAAGGGGTCTCGCGGTCGCTGCGCTGCGGATTGCGGCGTGCCGCCAGGATGGTCTTGATCGAATACACCAGGACTGCGCCCACCACCAGCAGGAACAGCGCGGTCAGGCCGGTATTGACGTAGGCGTTGACCACGATCTGCTTCATCTGCGCCACCGACTTGGCCGGCGCCGTGATCGTGTCGCTGGCGAGCGCGGCCTGGAACTTGTGTGCCTGTGCCAGGAAACCCTGCGCCGGGTTGCTGTCGAAGATCTTGATGAAGCCGGCATAGGTGGTGCAGATCAGCAGCCACACCGCCGGTACCGCAGTGACCCACGCATAGCGGTCGCGCTTCATCTTGAACAGCACTACCGTGCCCAGCATCAGCGCGATACCGGCCAGCATCTGGTTGGAGATGCCGAACAACGGCCACAAGGTCTGGATGCCGCCGAACGGATCGACCACACCGGTGTAGAGCAGGTAGCCCCACAGCGCCACGCAGCCGGCGGTGCCGATGATGTTGGCGGTCCACGACTCGGTCTTCTTCAGCGCCGGGACGAAGTTGCCCAGCAGGTCCTGCAGCATGAAGCGTCCGGCACGGGTGCCGGCGTCCACCGCGGTCAGGATGAACAATGCTTCGAACAGGATCGCGAAGTGGTACCAGAACGCCATCATTGCGTCGCTGCCACTGGGGATCGCTTCGTGCAGGATCTGCGCGATGCCCACCGCGAGTGTCGGTGCGCCACCTGCACGATGCAGGATGGTCGGCTCGCCGATCGCCGCCGCGGTCGCGGTCAGCTGCTCCGGCGTGATGGTGAAGCCCCAGGTGTTGGTGATGTAGTGCGCCGCCGACGCCGCATCGGCGCCGATCACCGCCGCCGGGCTGTTCATCGCGAAGTAGATGCCTGGATCGATGATCGAGGCCGCGACCAGCGCCATCACCGCCACGAACGATTCCATCAGCATACCGCCGTAGCCGATGTAACGCATGTGCGCTTCATTGGCCAGCAGCTTCGGCGTGGTGCCGGAGGAGATCAGCGCATGGAAACCAGAGACCGCACCGCAGGCGATGGTGATGAACAGGAACGGGAACATGCCGCCCTTCCACACCGGGCCGTCGCCACTGGCGGCGAACTGGGTCAGCGCCGGCATCTTCAGTTCCGGCATCACGATCAGGATGCCGACGGCCAGCGCGATGATCGTGCCGATCTTGAGGAAGGTCGACAGGTAGTCGCGCGGGGCCAGCAACAGCCACACGGGCAGCACCGATGCGACGAAGCCGTAGCCGATCAGCATCCAGGTGATCTGGGTGCCGGTGAACGTGAACGCCGGGCCCCACACTGGGTCGGCGGCGACCTTGCCGCCGTACCAGATCGCGGCCAGCAGCAGGATCAGGCCGACCACCGAGATCTCGCCGATCTTGCCGGGGCGGATATAGCGCATGTACACGCCCATCAGGATGGCGATAGGCATCGTCGCGATTACCGTGAACATGCCCCACGGGCTTTCGGCCAGCGCCTTGACCACCACCATCGCCAGCACCGCCAGGATGATGATCATGATCAGGAACGCACCGAACAACGCGATGGTGCCAGGTACCTGGCCCATCTCTTCTCTTACCAGGTCGCCCAGCGAACGGCCGTTGCGACGGCTGGACAGGAACAGCACCATGAAGTCCTGCACCGCACCGGCCAGCACCACGCCCACCACCAGCCACAGCAGTCCAGGCAGGTAGCCCATCTGCGCGGCCAGGACCGGGCCGACCAGCGGGCCTGCGCCGGCGATGGCGGCAAAGTGGTGGCCGAACAATACGTGCTTGTTGGTCGGCACGTAGTCCAGGCCATCGTTGTTGATCACCGCCGGCGTGGCCCGGGTCGGATCCAGCTGCATCACCCTGTTGGCGATGAACAGGCTGTAGAAGCGGTAGGCCACCAGGTACAGCGAAACCGCGGCGACGACGATCCACAGCGCATTGATGTGTTCGCCGCGGCGCAGGGCCACGGTGCCCAGACAGAAGGCGCCGAGCAGGGCGAGGGCCGCCCAGCCTATTTTGGAAAACCCTTTCATGAGGTGCTCTCTCCCGGAAAGACAGTCAAAGAGTCCCGCGTGCCCTCGACAGGGTCAATTGGCACAGGACGAATCGGCGGTAGTACTTTGGTCGTACGCTTGTTGTGCTGACGTGCAGCGAACATCAGGGATGGAACAATCGGTTGCGGCGCCGTCCATTGGCGTGTGGCCGTGCGGCGTCCATCTTCAGTGGCATCCATCCAACAGGAGTCGCCATGAGCTTTCCCGAACCGGTCCGCGTGCTGCGGACCATCCGTGGCATGCCCACCTCCGACGGTGCCGGCGTGCGCCTGACCCGCGTCATCGGTGGCCCGACGCTGCCCGACCTCGATCCGTTCCTGCTGCTTGATGAATTCGGCACCGACCGCGCCGAGGACTACATCGCCGGTTTCCCGGAGCATCCGCACCGCGGATTCGAGACCGTCACCTACATGCTCGACGGGCGCATGCGGCATCGCGACAACCATGGCAACGAAGGCCTGCTGACCCCGGGCAGCGTGCAGTGGATGACCGCTGGCCGCGGCCTGGTGCACTCGGAGATGCCCGAGCAGGAAAGCGGGCAGATGCGTGGCTTCCAGCTGTGGGTGAACCTGCCGGCAAAGGAGAAGATGACCGAGCCGAAGTACCAGGAGTTCGCGCCTGAGCGGATTCCCGTGGTGCACCCGGAAGCGGGCGTGGAGGTGAAGGTGATCGCTGGCACGGTCGATGGCACCCGCGGCCCGATCGTGCAACCGGCCACCGACCCGCTCTACCTCGACATCACGTTGGCGCCCGACCGTGCCTGGACCTACGCGCTGCCGGAAGGGCACAACGCCTTTGCGTACGTGTTCGAAGGTGGCGTGACTGTGGGTGAGCAGGACGCCGCGCGCGACGTCGCTCGCCAGGAACTGGCGGTGCTGGGCGGTGGCGAGCAGTTGCACATCTCGGCCGGCAATGAAGGCGCGCGCCTGATCCTGGTGGCCGGCCGTCCGCTGCGCGAACCGGTGATGCGCCACGGGCCGTTCGTGATGAACACGCGGCAGGAACTGATGCAGGCCTTCGTCGATTTCCAGGAAGGCAAGTTCTGACGTAGTACCGGCCGCTGGCCGGAAACTGCCTCGCCTGGAGGCGGATCGGGGTGCCGGCCAGCGGCCGGCACTACCGTTGGATCGGGTCGCGCTGCGGGGATGCTGCCAGGCAGTCATCCCCGTCATCCTCAGCGCCCGGCGGCCACGGCCGACGGGGTCAGGCTCATGCCCTGCGCCAGCTGTTGCAGTGACCCCAGCTCCTGCGCGCTGTCCGGATACAGCGAAATCTGCGCGTAACGCCCCTTGTCGAGCTTGACCACGCTGATGCGCCGTTCGGCATACCCCGGCGGTTGCTGGCCGCCCAGGTCGGGCTGGTACCAGTACAGCGATTCACCGCCGAAGCTGCCTTTTTCCTGCCGCAGCGAGCGGTTCAGCGGAATGGACGGGTCACGCGCGCTGAGCATCAGGCTCAGCACTTCCCGGCCATCAGGGGTGCTGGCGCGGCAGACCAGGAAATCGGCCTGCACCTGCTGCTGCCACTGCAGACCGCTGCTGGCCGGTAGCGAAGGACATTCGGACGGCGCCTGCGCGGCGGCGTGGGCCGCAGCGAAAAGCAGGCTCGACAACATGACAGGCACGAACTTCATGCATCCCCCAAGGTGATGAATTGGTTGGCTTCGCCAGCAGAGCCGGCGACCATGGCATCCCATCCCCGGACGCCCCCCATCCGGCATGTGCACGGACGGTCAACTCAACCTTAACGGAACGTGAGCAATCGCACAATTCGCGGTTGCAAGCGCAACCATTGCGGCCGAGGGTCGGCCGCAATGGTTGCTGCGGGGATCAGCGGTCGTTGCCGATCCACTTGTAGATCAGGCCACCGATCGCGCCACCCAGCAGCGGGGCGACCCAGAACAGCCACAACTGGCTGACCGCACCGCTGCCGGCGAAGAAGGCCACGGCCGTGGAGCGGGCCGGGTTCACCGACGTGTTGGTGACCGGGATGCTGATCAGGTGGATCAGGGTCAGCGACAGGCCGATCGCCAGCGGGGCGAATCCGGCCGGTGCCTTGCCGTGGGTGGAACCCATGATCACGATCAGGAACACCGCCGTCAGTACCACTTCGCACAGGAAGGCGGCCGCCACGCTGTAACCACCGGGCGACAGCGCGCCATAGCCATTGCTGGCGAACGCTCCGGCCTGGCTGCCGTCGATGGCGAAGCCACTGGCGCCGGAGGCGATCTGCAGCAGGATGAAGCCGGCCAGCAGGCCGCCGGCGACCTGGGCGATGATGTACGGCACCAGGTCCCTGGTCGGGAAGCGACCACCCGCCCACAGGCCGACGCTGACCGCCGGATTGAAGTGCGCACCGGAGATATGGCCGAACGCATAGGCGCCGGTCACCACGGTCAGGCCGAAGGCGAGCGCCACGCCGAGGAAACCGATACCCAGCGGATTGCCGTCACCACCGAACTTGGCGGCCAGCACCGCACTACCACAGCCACCCAGAACCAGCCAGAACGTGCCGAGGAATTCGGCGGACAAGCGTTTACCCATGCTCATGTGTTGCACTCCTTTGACGGTCGAAAGTGTGATTTATGTCACATTTCAATGATCAGCGGGTGACTGTAGCGTCAACGCCGGGTGCAGGAATACACCCTCGGCTGTGTGCAACACGCGATGCTCAGTACTGCGGCAGCGGGATGAACTCCTTGTCGTCGCCGGGGATGGTGCCGAAGCGACCGGCCTCCCAATCGTGCTTAGCCTGCTCGATACGCTCCTTCGAGCTGGACACGAAGTTCCACCACAGGTGGCGCGGGCCATCCAGCGGCTCGCCACCGAACAGCATCGCCTTTACCGGTGTCTTTGCGCGCAGGCGGCCGCGTGCGCCGGCTTCGGGGATGACCAGGTGCTGTGCGGGGATGTCCACGCCATCCAACTGCGCGTCGCCCTCAAGGATGTACAGCGCGCGCTCGCGGTGGCCGTCGTCGATGTCGATTTCCGCGTCCGCGTCCAGATCGATCGCCACATTGAGCGTATCGGCGAACACTTTCACCGGCGATTCCTCGCCATAGGCGCGGCCAGCGATCACCCGCAGCCAGGCGCCGTTGCGGCGCTGCTCGGGCAGGGTGGCCGCAGCATGGTGATAGAACGCCGGCTCGATTTCCTCGTGCGATTTCGGCAGCGCGACCCAGGTCTGCATGCCGTGGATCGGGTTGTCATGGTCGCGGTCCGGTTGCGGTGTCCGCTCGGAATGGGCAATGCCGCGACCAGCGGTCATCCAGTTGACGTCGCCGGGACGGATCACCTGGTCCGATCCAAGTGTGTCGCGGTGGCCGATCGCGCCCGACCACAGGTAGGTGACCGTGGCCAGGCCGATATGCGGATGCGGGCGCACGTCGATGGCGGTGCCGGGGTGCATCAGTGCCGGGCCCATCTGGTCGACGAACACGAACGAACCGATGCTGCGGGCCTGCAGGGTGGGGACGGCGCGACGGACTTCGAGGCCGCCGATGTCGTGCACGCGCGGAGCGATGATGGTGGTCATGCGGGCGTTCTCGCTGGCAGGGATCAGGCGATCAGCATCGCATGCGGCTGTGACGGGGACATGCCTCGTATGGGTAACAGGGTGTTCCAGCCAACGGCGCAGCCCCTCGTGGCTGGTTGCTTGGTCGCTGACGGCACAAGCACAAGCCGTGCTTGGCCGGGCGGGGTGGGTTCGCGGGGGACGCCGTGAATCCGTCCGTGGAGGCTTGGCCGCGGCATCCATGCCGCGGACACCCCCGCGAACCCACCCCGCCCGGCCCCTGACAGTTTCCGTGTGCGTCCAGCCACGGAGAAGAAAAAAAGAAAATCAAGATCAAACGCCGGTCGCTTCGCTCGCGTCCACGCGTGGTTCAAGCGTTTCGACCAAGGTCGACACCTACCAGCCATCGCAGTTCACCAACCGTCACCGGGAAACTGTCTGGGTGGGGCGGTGTGGGCTTGCAGGACCGTTGGCGCCATAGATGGCGCCATCGAGCCCCCATGGGTGAGGGCGCTTTGCTTGCGAAGCACTGCTTTGCAAGCGCCCGAACGCACAGCCGCCAGCGGCTGGGCCGGACCGCGGAGCGGGGTTTACGGCGTGTCCTGCCTGCCCACACCGTCCCGCCCAACAAACAGAAAAGCCAGAGCCGGCTGTTGCTCCGGCTCTGGCTTTGGCTTTTGCTTCGGCGGTTGCCTCTGCGGGTGCCGGGCCGCAGGCCCGGCCGATGAACTCAGACCACCGGTTCGCGCAGGACGGGGTTGTCCCAGCCCGGGCGCGGGGCGAAACGGTCGCCGTGGCGCTGCTGCAGCGCCTTCAACCGCTCGACGATCACATCGGCACCGACCGCACGGATGTGCTGGATCGGACCGCCGCGGAACGGAGCGAAACCGGTGCCGAAGATCACGCCGGCATCCAGCAGGTCCGCATCGGCCACCACGCCTTCGTGCAGGCACGCCACTGCCTCGTTCAACAGCGGCAGGATCAGGCGGTCTTCCAGGTCGGCCGGGGCCTGGTAGTCGCTGGCCACGTCCGGCTTCTTCGGCTTGCCGTTTTCCCAGGTGTAGATGCCCTGGCCATCCTTCTTGCCACGCTTGTCCGGTTCCACCGTCTGCAGCGCGGCCGGAATCTGCAGGCCCAGGAACGGCGCCAGTTCGCGGCCGACACCGGCGGCCACGTCCAGGCCGACGGTATCGATCAGTTCGATCGGGCCCATCGGCATGCCGAACTTCACGGCGGCCTTGTCGATCACCGGGCCCGGGATGCCTTCGGCGTAGGCGGTGGCGGCTTCCAGCATGTACGGGAACAACACGCGGTTGACCAGGAAGCCCGGGCTGCCGGCCACCGGCACCGGGAACTTGCCCAGCGCCTTGCAGAACGCGGCCAGGCGGCGCTCGGTCTCCGGCGCCATGCCATCGTGGTGGATGATTTCCACCAGCGGCATCTGTGCTACCGGGTTGAAGTAGTGCAGGCCGGCGAACTGCGCCGGGCGCTGGATGTGATCGCGCAGTTCCACCAGTGGAATCGACGAGGTATTGGTGGTCAGCAGGGCGTCCTGCTTCATCTTCGGTTCCAGCGTCTGGTACAGCGCACGCTTGGCTTCCGGGTTCTCGATGATCGCCTCGATCACCAGATCCGCTTCGGCAACCCCATTGCCTTCCAGGTCGGCACGCAGGCGTGCGGCCACGGCGGGGCGCTTGCTTTCGTCGCGCACCTTCTTGGCAAACAGCGCCTGCGCGCGTTCCATGGCCGGGTCGATGAAGCGCTGCTCGCGGTCCTGCAGGGTCACCTCGAAGCCCTTGTAAGCGGCCCACGCGGCGATGTCGCCGCCCATCACGCCGGCGCCGACCACGTGCACGTGACGGATGCCGGAATCACCACTGCCCAGGCCCTTCAGTCGCTCGGTGAGGAAGAAGATACGGATCAGGTTGCGCGCGGTCGGTGTACTGGCCAGCTTCACCACGGCGCGCCGCTCGGCGTCCAGGCGGGCCTGGATCGGCTTGCCGCCACTGCGTTGCCAGGTGCTGATCAGCGCGTACGGCGCCGGGTACTGGTCCTTCTTCGCCTTGCGTGCGACCTGCTTGACCATCTGCGGCGCCAGAAGCCTGCGCGCCAGCCAGGTGTTGGTGGCCCACGCCGTCGCGCGCTGCTTGAACGGGCGGGTGGTGCCGGACAGCGCCAGCGCGACGGCGGTGTCGAGCACCACCGCTGGCGCCACCACCTTGTCGACCAGGCCGATGCCACGCGCGGCCGAGGCCGACAGGGTGCGGCCGGTCAGCATCATGTCCATCGCCGCCGGCGCGCCCACCAACTGCGGCAGGCGGGCGCTGCCGCCCCAGCCCGGGAAGATGCCCAGCTGGGTTTCCGGCAGGCCGATGCGGGTGCTGCTGTCATTGGACGCCACGCGGTAGCGGCAGGCCAGCGCCAGTTCGGTGCCGCCGCCCAGGCAGTGGCCGTGGATCGCCGCAACGGTGGGGCAGGGCAGCTCGGCCAGCTTCTGATAGGTCGCCTGGCCACGACGGATCGCGTCGTTGACAGTGCCACGACGGTCGAATTCCTGGAACTCCTTCAGGTCGGCACCGGCAATGAAGCCGGCCTTCTTCAGTGACTGGACCACCACGCCTTTGGGTGGGTCCAGCGCGATGCGCTCAAGCAGGTCGCCCAGCTCCAGCAGCACGTCCTGCGACATCGCGTTGACGCTGCTGTCCTGACGATCCAGGGAGAGAACCACCACGCCGTCGTCGCGGATCTCGGGGTGCCAGTGGCTGAAGCGGAGACCATCGAAGCCTGAGAGCATGGACGTTCCATCCGGTTGTGTATGGAGAAGCGGCTATGATCCAGAGGTTGTTTCCCCCGCGTCAAATCCCAATAGCAGGGGAGTGGCGCCCCCGGATCCATGGCCGTGGACCGGGACGCTAACGGAACGGTGGTTAAAAGCTGGTGCGGCGCCAGGTGATCGGCGACTGAACTTTTCCCGGGATTGGCAGTCTCATTGCCCGACGTCGGTTGGGCTGACAGGAGTGCGGCCCCTCATGGCCGAGGTTGATACACCACAGGAGCTGGATCTGGAACTGGTCCGGCGCGTGCAGCACGGCGAGAGTGCCGCCTTCGATGTCCTGGTGCGCAAGTACCAGCATCGGGTGGTGGCCCTGGTCGGTCGCTACATCGCCGACTGGAGCGAATGTCAGGACGTCGCCCAGGACACTTTCATCCGTGCCTACCGCGCGATCGGGAGTTTCCGTGGCGATGCCCAGTTCTCAACCTGGTTGCATCGAATCGCCGTGAATACCGCCAAAAACTACCTGGCTTCACACAATCGACGGCCGCCGACCGATGACATCGACATCGGCGATGCCGAACAGTTCGACAGTGGTACGCGCCTGCGTGACACCGACACGCCCGAACGCGAGTTGATGCGCCAGGAGCTGGAACAGACGGTGATGAAGGCCGTCAACGCGCTGCCGGAAGAACTCCGGTCAGCGATCACCCTGCGCGAGGTGGAAGGCCTGAGCTACGAGGATATCGCGCAGAAGATGGGGTGCCCGATCGGCACGGTGCGTTCACGGATCTTCCGGGCGCGCGAGGCGATCGACACCGAACTCCGGCCGCTGCTGGACATCGGCAGCGCCACCCGTGAGAAGAGCCGCGTATGACCAGTAACCCGTTCAACGAATCGCAGAACCATCAATCGCCCGCCGGGCAGCGCCTGGACCAGCGCCATCGCGAGCAGCTGTCGGCCCTGGTCGATGGCGAGCTGGGCGCCGATGAAGCGCGTTTCCTGCTGCGCCGGATGGAGCACGACCCCGAGCTGGCCGGTTGCCAGGAGCGCTGGCAGCTGCTGGGCGACGTGATGCGCGGGCAGGCGTCGGCACTGGCTCCGGCCGGGTTCAGTGCCGCCGTGGCTGCCGCCATCGCGGCCGAGCCGGCGCCACAGGCCGAGCCGCGTCGCCAGGTACGTCGCAGTGGCTGGCGGGCCTGGGGCGGCGGCGCCGCCCTGGCCGCGTCGGTGGCCGCCGTCGCGCTGTTCATCGGCGGCGAGAAACTGAAGGAGGCCACGCCGGGTGAACCGCTGGCGCCGCAGGTGATCGCCAGCCAGGCGGAACTGCCGCCGGCGCCAACCGCGCCGGCCCCGGTGACCGAAGCATCGGTGGATACCGCCGCGATGGCCGTGGCGGCGGCGCCGGCTGTGGCGATGGCTGCCACCAGCCGTCGCCAGGACGCCCGCCGCGCCAGTGCAACCCGCAGCCAGCAGGCCGCGCGTGCCGCCCAGCGCGATGACGCTCCGCAGCGCGCCATCGCCGCCCTGCAGGCACCGCTGGCTCCGACCGTACCGGCCAACGCCAACCACAACCTGCCATTCGGTGAGGTCGGCGGGCTGCAGGCCCGGCCGTGGCCGCGCTCCAGCCTGGCGCCGACCGCGGGTGGTGCGCTCAATGCCAGTTTCCCGGCCCGCGCCGGCGGTGCCGCGTTCTACCCGTTCGAGCCGCGCCTGCAGGACGACCTGCCGGTGCCGCCGCGCCCGCGCGACTGAGCCGGGCGCCTTCACGCCCCGCCGTCGGCGGGGCCCGTATTCCTCTTTCCATCCGACCCGGAGGTTGCCGTCCGATGACTCCCCGACTTCGCACGCAGGCCATTGGCCTGCTGGCCCTGACCCTTCCCCTGGTGGCCTGCGCGCAGGCGCCGGCGCCTGCCGCCCCGGCCCAGCCTGCGCCGGCCGCGGCGCCGCGGGCGCCTGCACAACCGCTGGTCAGTGGCTTGCCTGACTTCACCAACCTGGTCGAACAGGTCGGCCCGGGCGTGGTCAACGTCGACACCACCATCGTCCGCAACAACCGCCAGGCCTCGCGCGGCCCGATGGGCGACGATGACATGCCGGAGTTCTTCCGCCGCTTCTTCGGCCCTGACTTCCCGATGCCGGGGCAGGGGCCGGGTGGGCAGGATGGCGGTCCCAGCATCAAGGGGCGTGGCATGGGATCGGGCTTCATCATCTCGCCCGATGGCTATGTGCTGACCAACTACCACGTGGTGGCCGACGCCAGCGAGGTGAAGGTCAAGCTGGGCGACAGCCGCGAGTTCACTGCCAAGGTGGTGGGCAGCGACCAGCAGTACGACGTGGCCCTGCTCAAGATCGATGGCAAGAACCTGCCCACCGTGCGCGTGGGCGATTCCAACACCCTGAAGCCGGGCCAATGGGTTGTCGCGATCGGCTCGCCGTTCGGCCTCGACCATTCCGTTACCGCCGGCGTGGTCAGCGCCGTCGGTCGCAGTACGGGGGGGCCGGACCAGCGCTACGTGCCATTCATCCAGACCGACGTGGCGATCAACCAGGGCAATTCCGGTGGGCCGCTGCTGAACACCCGCGGCGAAGTGGTCGGCATCAACTCGCAGATCTTCTCGGCCTCCGGTGGCTACATGGGCATCAGCTTCGCGATCCCGATCGACCTGGCGATGAGCGCGGTCGAGCAGATCAAGAAGAGCGGCAAGGTCACCCGCGGCCAGCTCGGCGCGGTGGTCGAACCGATCGATTCGTTGAAGGCGCAGGGACTGGGCCTGCCAGACAGCCGCGGCGCGCTGGTCAACCAGATCGTGGCCGGCAGTGCGGCCGCCAAGGCCGGCGTGCAGGTGGGCGATGTCATCCGCTCGGTCAACGGCAGCGCGGTCAACAGCTGGTCCGACCTGCCGCCGCTGATCGGTGCGATGGCGCCGGGCAGCAAGGTGAACCTGGTGGTTTACCGCGACGGCAAGCCGCATGAGCTCAGTGCCACGCTGACCGCACTGAGCGAGGACGGGCAGGCCAATGCCCGCGGGCCGTCGGCTGGCGGTGGCGAGGCGGCTCCGCAGACCGGTGCCAACGCCCTGCTGGGGCTGGATGTCAGCGACCTGAACGCGGCCCAGCGCAAGCAGTTGGGGCTCAACGGCAATGAAGGCGTGCGCATCACCGGGGTCAAGGGCCAGGCGGCACGCGATGCCGGCCTGTCGCCGGGCATGGTGATCCTGCAGGTCGGCCGCACTGCGGTCGGCAGCGTGGATGCCCTGAACCGGGCGTTGTCCAGCTTCAAGAAGGACGACGTGGTGATGCTGCTGGTCCGCACGGCCAACGGCAACAGCGCCTTCGTGGCGGTGAAGGCCGGCCAGTAAGGCTCCTGCCGGGGCCGCTTCGGCGGCGCCGGCGCGGCCCCCGAAGCCCCGCCCCGGCGGGGCTTCGGCCGTTCTGGCCCCGGTCCGATGAGGCAGTTTTCGCGGCCGGGCGCCGGGCATGCGATAATCGACCGTTACCCTGACGACGCCGCGCGCCGCCGCCACCTATGTCTTCTGATTCGATGCGGAACATCCGCAACTTCTCCATCATCGCCCATGTCGACCACGGCAAGTCCACGCTGGCCGACCGCATCATCCAGCTCTGTGGTGGCCTGCAGGCCCGCGAGATGGAAGCGCAGGTGCTCGACTCCAATCCCATCGAGCGCGAGCGTGGCATCACGATCAAGGCGCAATCGGTGTCACTGCCGTACCTGGCCAAGGACGGGCAGACCTATCACCTGAACTTCATCGACACCCCCGGCCACGTCGACTTCTCCTATGAAGTCAGCCGCTCGCTGGCCGCCTGCGAGGGCGCGCTGCTGGTGGTCGATGCGGCGCAGGGCGTGGAAGCGCAGTCGGTGGCGAACTGCTATACCGCAGTGGAGCAGGGCCTGGAAGTGGTGCCGGTGATCAACAAGATCGACCTGCCCACCGCCGACATCGAGCGCGCCAAGGCCGAGATCGAGGCCGTGATCGGCATCGACGCTTCCGACGCCGTGCCGGTCAGTGCCAAGACCGGCCTCAACGTGCAGGACGTGCTGGAGGCGATCGTCCATCGCATCCCGCCGCCGGTGCCGCGCGACACCGACAAGCTGCAGGCGCTGATCATCGACTCGTGGTTCGACAACTACCTGGGCGTGGTCTCGCTGGTGCGCGTGATGCAGGGCGAGATCAAGGCCGGTGACAAGCTGCAGGTGATGTCGACCGGCCGCAACCACCAGGTCGACAACGTCGGCGTGTTCACTCCCAAGCGCAAGGTGCTGCCGGCGCTGCGTGCCGGTGAAGTGGGCTGGGTCACCGCCAGCATCAAGGACGTGCATGGTGCGCCGGTCGGCGACACCCTCACCCTGGCCGGCGATCCGGCGCCGAAGCCGCTGCCGGGCTTCCAGGAAATGCAGCCGCGCGTGTTCGCCGGCCTGTTCCCGGTCGATGCCGAGGACTACCCGGACCTGCGCGAAGCGCTGGACAAGCTGCGCCTGAACGATGCCGCGCTGCGTTTCGAGCCGGAAAGCTCCGAAGCGATGGGCTTCGGCTTCCGCTGTGGCTTCCTGGGCATGCTGCACATGGAGATCGTGCAGGAGCGCCTGGAACGCGAATACAACCTGGACCTGATCAGCACCGCGCCGACGGTGGTGTATGAGGTCCTGAAGACCGACGGCTCGGTCATCAACATGGACAACCCGGCCAAGCTGCCGCCGGTGAACCAGGTCGAGGAGATCCGCGAGCCGATCATCCGCGCCAATGTGCTCACTCCCGAGGAATACATCGGCAACATCATCAAGCTGTGCGAAGAAAAGCGCGGCAGCCAGATCGGCATCAACTACCTGGGCAGCCAGGTGCAGATCAGCTACGAGCTGCCGATGGCCGAGGTGGTGCTGGACTTCTTCGACAAGCTCAAGTCGGTCAGCCGTGGCTATGCCTCGCTGGACTACCACTTCGTGCGCTTCGACGCCGGCCCGTTCGTGCGCGTCGACGTGCTGATCAACGGTGACAAGGTCGACGCACTGTCGCTGATCGTGCACCGCAGCCACGCCGACCGCCGTGGCCGCGAGCTGTGCGAGAAGATGAAGGACCTGATCCCCCGGCAGATGTTCGACGTGGCCATCCAGGCCGCCGTCGGCTCGCAGATCATCGCCCGCACCACGGTCAAGGCGATGCGCAAGAACGTGCTGGCCAAGTGCTATGGTGGCGACGTCTCGCGCAAGAAGAAGCTTCTGGAAAAGCAGAAGGAAGGCAAGAAGCGCATGAAGCAGGTCGGCCGCGTGGAGATCCCGCAGGAAGCGTTCCTGGCCGTGCTGCAGATGGACAACAAGTAAGCCCGCACCGGCCTCGCGGGGCCGGTCGTCTGGTGACGTTGCAAAGGACCCTGAATGAAACTGTTTGAGATCCTCCTGGTCGTGCTGACCCTGGCCTCGGGCCTGATCCTGCTCGCCGACAAGCTGTACCTCGCCAAGCGCCGCGCCCAGCGCGCGGGCCTGCTCGACACCGAGCCGGTGCTGGTGGACTACTCGCGTGCATTCTTCCCGGTGCTGGCGATCGTGCTGATCGTGCGCAGTTTCATCGCCGAGCCGTACAAGATCCCGTCCAGCTCGATGATGCCGAACCTGCTGATCGGCGATTTCATCCTGGTCAACAAGTTTTCCTACGGCCTGCGCCTGCCGATCAGCAACACCAAGATCGTCCCCTTCGGCGAGCCGTCGCGCGGCGACGTGGTGGTGTTCCACTTTCCCGGCCACAGCGACAACGACCCGGCCAAGGGCGAGAACTTCATCAAGCGCGTGATCGGCGTGCCGGGTGACACCGTGGTCTTCGAAGGCGACGGCGTGATCCTCAATGGCGAACCGCTGAAGTACGACAACAAGGGCATCTATGCCGGCCACAAGGGCCAGGGCGAGGGCGCCAACCTGCTGGTCGAGCACCTGCCGGGCCGTACCCATACCGTGCTGGAGACCGACTATCCGCGTGGCCAGGGCCAGTGGACCGTACCGGCCGGCAAGTATCTGGTGATGGGCGACAATCGTGACAACAGCGACGATGGCCGCTTCTGGGGCCTGCTGCCGGAAGAAAACCTGCGCGGCAAGGCCTTCCTGATCTGGCTGAACTGCCAGGGCTGGTTCTGCAAGGATGGCTTCGAGCCGTCGCGGATCGGCTCGAGCATCAACTGAGTACCTTCACATCCAACGCGTATCTGGGGAGAACGCAATGAAGACGATGAACACGCAGCGTGGCATGACCCTGACCTCGTTCCTGGCGGTCCTGATCGTGGTGGGTTTCTTCCTTTACATCGGCATGAAGCTGTTCCCGATGTACCAGGAGTATTACGCGGTGCGCTCGGCGATGAAGAGCCTGGCCAAGGAGCCGGGTGTGGGCAGCATGGAGCCGGCCCGGATCCAGGATCTGTTCTTCAAGCGCCTGTACATCAATTACTCGGAAAACGTGAAGCCGGCCAACGTGAAGTTCGACCGTCGCGACAACGGCTGGACTCTCAAGGTCAACTACGAAGTGCGCCGTCCGCTGGTCGGCAACCTGGACGTGGTTGGCAAATTCGATTCATCCCAGGACCTGACCCGAAGCGGTGCCGAATAAACCTTTCCAACGTGGTGACCTGATCGGTCATCCCTTCCGCGACCCGGCGCTGCTCAAGCAGGCGCTGACGCATCGTAGCGCCGGTGCGCCACACAACGAGCGCCTGGAGTTCCTGGGCGACAGCATCGTCAACATGATGGCGGCCGAGGCGTTGTACCGACGCTGGCCCAAGGCTGACGAGGGCGCGATGACCCGTGCCCGCGCCGAACTGGTGCGTGAGGGCGCGCTGGCGGTGATTGGACGTAGCCTGGAGCTGGGCGAGCGGCTGATCCTGGGCCCGGGCGAAATGAAGTCCGGTGGCCACCGTCGTGATTCGATCCTGGCCGACGCGGTGGAAGCCGTGGTGGCTGCGATCTACCTGGACGCCGGTTTCGAGGCCTGCCGGGCGGTGGTACTGCCCTGGTTCAGCGCTTCGATCGAGGCACTGCCGGCCTCCGGCCGACCCGAGAAGGACCCCAAGACCCGCCTGCAGGAATGGCTGCAGGCCCGACAGAAGCCGTTGCCGCAGTATGAACTGGTGTCAGAATCCGGTGACGACCACGCCAAGCACTTCCGGGTACGCTGCAACGTAGCCGACCCGGCCGCCAGCACCGAGGGCGAAGGCGCCTCGCGGCGGCTTGCCGAACAACAGGCGGCTGCGGCCGTCCTAGAACAACTGGATTCCAAGTGAGCGAACAAACTCCCCATCATTGCGGCAGCGTGGCCGTCATCGGCCGCCCGAACGTGGGCAAGTCGACCCTGACCAATGCCCTGGTCGGCGCCAAGGTCAGCATCGTCTCCAACCGTCCGCAGACCACGCGCCATCGCCTGCTGGGCATCGCCACCTATCCGGAAGGCCAGCTGGTGCTGGTCGACACCCCCGGCCTGCACAAGGTGCAGAAGCGTGCGATGAACCGGGTGATGAATCGCGCCGCGCGTGGCTCGCTGGAAGGCGTCGATGCCGGCCTGCTGGTGATCGAAGCCGGTCGCTGGGATGAAGAGGACAGCCTGGCGTTCAACGTGCTGCGCGACGCCGGCATCCCGGTGGTGCTGGTGGTCAACAAGATCGATCGCCTGAAGGAAAAGGGCGCGTTGCTGCCGTTCCTGCAGCAGGTGACCGAGGGTCGCGACTTCGCCGCCGTGCATCCGATCTCCGCGCAGAAGCGCAACGGCCTGGAAGCGCTGGTGCGCGACGTGCTGAAGCTGCTGCCGGAAGCCCCGCCAATGTTCGGCGAGGACGAGATCACCGACCGCAGCCAGCGTTTCCTGGCCGGTGAACTGGTGCGCGAGCAGCTGATGCGCCAGCTCGGCGAGGAACTGCCGTACGCCACCACTGTCGAGATCGAGCGCTTCACCGAGGACGGCAACCTGCTGCGCATCGGTGCGGTGATCTGGGTCGAGCGTGAAGGCCAGAAGGCCATCGTGATCGGCAAGGGCGGCGCTCGCCTGAAGGAGATCGGCGCCAAGTCCCGCCTGCAGATGGAGCGTCTGTTCGGGGCCAAGGTGTTCCTGGAAACCTGGGTGCGCGTGCGTGAAGGCTGGTCCGACGACGAGGCCGCGCTGAAGGCCTTCGGTTACGAGTAAGGCGTTGTAGTCGCTTCGATGATGATCGAGGACGACACCGGCTTCGTGCTGCACGCACGGGCCTACCGCGAGACCAGCCTGCTGGTCGAAGTGTTGAGCGCGCAGCATGGCCGTATCGGCCTGCTTGCGCGTGGCGTGTCCACTGCCAAGGGCCAGGTGCTGCGCGCCGCCCTGCAGCCGTTGCAGTGGATCCGCTTCAGTGCCCAGCAGCGGGGGGAACTGGCCCAGCTGCGTGGCGCCGAGGCGCTGGATGCCGCGCCACGCCTGGTCGGGCAGGCGATGCTCGCCGGTTTCTACCTGAGCGAGCTGACCCTGCGCCTGGCCCCGCGCCAGGACCCGCTGCCGGAGCTGTACCTCGCCTACGGCGAGGCGCGTGCGCGGCTGGCGGTGGGCGCTGGCCTGGCCTGGACCCTGCGCCGTTTCGAACGCGAGCTGCTGTCTGCACTGGGCCTGGGTTTCGAGCTGGACAGCGCCAGCGATGGCCAGCCGATCGACCCGGCGGCACGCTACGAACTGGACCCGCAGGAGGGTGCGCAGCGCCTGCTGAGCGAGCGCGGCGGGGAGCGCCGGGCAGCCGCCACCGGGTCGGCGCTGTTGGCGCTGGCGGCTGACGAAGAGCCGGATGCCGCCGATCTGGCCAGCCTGCGCCTGCCGATGCGGCGGGTGCTGGCCCATCACCTGGGGCCACGCGGCCTGAAGTCCTGGGAAATGCTCGAGCAGCTCGCGCCCCGCAGGTAGGGGGTGTTCGGCAGGGCTTGCAGCCCTGCACCTGCAGAGTCAACGTCAACGGCAGAAGCTGGCTATCCGTGGGGAGGCGGGGTGGGTCCGGTTGAGGGGGGCGCTGCAAGTACCCCGCCGGGGCCCGGCCCAGCCGCTGGCGGCTGTGCGTTCGGGCGCTTGCGAAGCAGTGCTTCGCAAGCAAAGCCCCCTCACCCATGTAAGCTCGGTCGCCGCATCCATGCGGCTCACGCCCCCTCAACCGGACCCACCCCGCCTTCGACAGATTCTTGCGAGCTGTCGGAATGGCATGGGGTCGGATCCGTTTTCCACAGGAAAACGGATCCGAACCCAGATTGATTTCGATATCTGACAGAGATTCATCCACGCATGGCGTGGATCTACCCGATCGCGGAAAACTGTCAGAGGTGGGGCGGTATCGGAGGGCGGGGTGTCAGCCGCATGGATGCGGCTGCCAAGCCTACAGGGACGTACTTGCGGCGTCCCCGCACTCCGACACCGCCCCGCCAGCCCACGGAATGCCAGCTTTTGCTGTTGCCTTGGCTTGAAGCCTCTGCGGGTGCAGGGCGCAGCCCTGCCGAGCAACCCTCAATGCAGCAGGGCCGCCACCGCGTCGCGGAACCCCGCCTGGGCCTGCCCGGACTCGGGCGCGTGATGCAGTTGCCGCACCGCGCGCCCCAGCCGTGCCGCGCCGACGAAGCCACAACTGGCCTGCAACCGGTGCAGCTGGCTGCGCAGCTGGCGCTCGTCGTGCTGGTCGACCGCCTGCTCGACCGCGTCGCGCACGCCCGGCAACTCGGCCAGGAACAGTTCGCGCAGTGCGATCAGGTGGTTGCGCTGGCCATTGAGCGCTGCCAGGGCTGCGGTCTCGTCCCAGTCCTGTACGGCCAGTTCGACCGCGGCCGGGGCCTGTGCCACGAAGATCCCCGCCGGGCTGTTGACCAGCGCTCGGCGCACGGCCTTCAGCAGCTGGTCGCGGCCCAGTGGCTTGACCAGGGTGTCGCTGAAACCAGCTTCGCGCAGGCGGGCGTGAATGGAGGCATCGCCGTCGGCGGTATGTGCCAGTGCCGGCGTGTCGGGATGTGAACGGCGCAACTCACGCAACAGCTGCGCGCCATTGCCGTCCGGCAGGTTGACGTCGATCAGCCACAGGTCATGCGAGCCGGGCTCGGCACTGGCCAGGGCACTGGCCAGCGAATCTGCGGTATCCACATCCGCCGGTAACGTTTCCAACGCCGCCTTGAAAAAACCGCGGCTGATGATGTCGTCCTCGACAAGCAGGAAGCGGGGCCGTGCGGCCCGCGGGGTCATCTGCATCAGGGCTGCCTCCATGTCAGCTGTCCCAATCATCAAGCACGGCGGCCACGGGCGCAAGCGGGTCCGGGCCCCATCGGTCAGGATCTGCGACAATACGCCCCCATTTTTGCCCGCAGCCTGTTGCCACGTGGCCCGATCCCGCTCCCGCACCGACCGTACCCCGTTCCAGACCGAGATCCTCGACCTCAGCCATGATGGTCGCGGTGTCGCCCGCCGTGAAGGCGAGGGCGGCAAGGTTACCTTCGTCAGCGGCGCCCTGCCCGGTGAGGTGGTGATGGCCGAACAGACAGCCCGCAGCCGCCATTTCGACGAGGCGCGCACGCTGGAGGTGCTGCAGGCCTCGCCGCAGCGGGTGACCCCCAAGTGCCCCCATTTCGGCACCTGTGCCGGCTGCGTACTGCAGCACCTGGACGAGGCCCAGCAGATCGTCGCCAAGCAGCGCGTGCTGATGGACAACCTGGAGCGGATCGGCCATGTGAAGCCGGGCACCGTGCTGCCGCCGCTGGTCGGCGAGAGCTGGGGTTACCGCCGCAAGGGCCGCTTCTCGGTGCGCCGGGTCGAGAAGAAGGACAAGACCCTGGTCGGCTTCCGTGAACAGGATCCGCGTTTCGTCGCCGACCTCAGCCAATGCCTGACGGTGATTCCGGAAATCGGCACCAAGGTCGAGGCGCTGTCCACCTTCATTGAAACGCTCGATGGCAAGCGCGACATCCCGCAGATCGAGTTCATCGCCGGTGACCAGGCGGTGGTGCTGACCGTGCGCCACCTGCAACCGCTCAGCGATGCGGACCGCGCGGCCTGGGCTGCCTTCGGCCAGCAGCATGGGTTCGTGATCTACCTGCAGTCCGGCGGCGTGGACACCGTGCAGCCGCTGGACGGGCAGGGCGTGGCGCTGTCGTTCCGGCTGGCGCCGTGGGATGTCGAGCTGGCGTTCCGCCCGTTGGATTTCATCCAGGTCAACGCCAAGCTCAACGAGAAGATGATCGCCCACGCCCTGGACCTGCTGCAGCCGGGTAAGGACGAGCGCGTGCTGGACCTGTTCTGCGGCCTGGGCAACTTCACCCTGCCGCTGGCCCGCCGTGTGCGTGAAGTGGTGGGTGTGGAAGGCGATGCCGGCCTCGTCGCGCGTGCACGTGAGAACGCGGAGCGCAACGGCCTGGCCAACGCGCAGTTCTTCAGCGCCGACCTGACCCAGGACCAGCGCAGCACGGCGTGGATGCGCCAGGGCTTCGACAAGCTGCTGCTGGATCCGCCGCGCTCGGGCGCGATCGAAGTGCTGCAGCAGCTGCCGCTGAAGCAGTTCAAGCGCATCGTCTACGTCAGCTGCCACCCGGGCTCGCTGGCGCGCGATGCCGGCTATCTGGTCAACGAACAGGGCTTTACCCTGGTCAGCGCCGGTGCCATGGACATGTTCCCGCACACCGCGCACGTGGAAAGCATCGCGGTATTCGAAAAGCGCTGAGCAGCTGTCATCACCCGTGGCGCATAATTGCGCCATGGGCATCGAAATCGAACGCAAATTCCTGGTCAGCAGCGATGGCTGGCGCACCGCCGCGCATCGGGTGATCCCGATGGCGCAGGGCTACATCAACGACATGGGCGCGCTCGACCGCGGCACCCAGAACGCCTCGGTGCGCGTGCGCATCGAAGGCGACCACGCCGCGCTGAACCTGAAGTCGCGCACCCTCGGCCACACCCGGCAGGAGTTCGACTACCCGATCCCCGTGGAGGACGCGCGCGCACTGCTGGCGTTGTGTGTCGGCGGCCTGATCGACAAGCGCCGCCATCTGGTCGAACACGCCGGCCTGACCTGGGAAGTGGACGAGTTCCTCGGTGACAACGCCGGCCTGGTGGTGGCCGAAGTCGAGCTGGAAAGCGCGGACCAAGCCATCGACCTGCCGGACTGGGTCGGCGCCGAAGTGACCGATGACGCCCGCTACTACAACGTTGCCCTGGCCAGCCGCCCGTATTCAGAGTGGTGAACCCCCAAAAAGGGGACGGAGGGGATTAAGTCGTCTTTACCCCGCCTGTGCGGAAAGCGACTTAATCCCCTCCGTCCCCTTTTATCGAGGAAGGCGGTCCCCATGTCGTGGGGATGAGAATCGACATCTACTCCGACGTGGTCTGCCCCTGGTGCTGGATTGGC
Source organism: Stenotrophomonas sp. DDT-1 (assembly GCF_001580555.1). Classification (NCBI taxonomy): domain Bacteria; kingdom Pseudomonadati; phylum Pseudomonadota; class Gammaproteobacteria; order Lysobacterales; family Lysobacteraceae; genus Stenotrophomonas; species Stenotrophomonas sp. DDT-1. Next base: position 25,038 of record NZ_LEKR01000028.1, on the reverse strand, counting down.
AAGCATCGTTTCCAGCAGGGCGTGCAGTTGCTGGGCGCCAATGCGCCTGACCTCGATATCCACTGGCAGCCGTTCCAGCTGGACCCGGATGCGGACGACACCCCGGTGCCGCTGCGCGAGGCCTATGCGCGCAAGTTCGGGGGCGTGGAGCGCACCGAGCAGATCCTCGGCCAGACCCAGACCACCGCGCGCGCGGAGGGGCTGCCGATGGATTTCAACCAGGGCCAGGTGCGGGTGACCACACTGCCGGCGCATCGGGTGTTGTGGCTGGCCGGCCAGCATGGCGTGCAGGATGCGGTGGGTGAAACGCTGTTCCGCGCCCACTTCGAGCATGGCCAGAACCTGGCCGATACCGCAGTGCTGGTGAAGGCCGGCGTGGCGGGCGGCCTGGACGGTGGTGAAATCGCGCAGATGCTGGCCTCCGACCGGGGGCTGGCCGAGGTCGAAGCCAAGCTGGCGCAGGCCCATGCACTGGGCATTTCTTCGGTGCCGACCTTCGTCATCGATGGGAAGTGGGCGATTTCCGGGGCCCAGCCGCCAGAAGCGTTCGCCCAGGCCCTGCAGCAGATCGCGGCCGAACAGGGCGCCCCGGCCACCCCGGCTGACGGCGACGAGGCCTGCGGCCCGGACAGCTGCAAGGTCTGACCGGCTCCTTTTTCTGACCACTGCGCCTGTCGGCCGGTTCTGCGACAATGCGGCACTGCGCCATGCGGGCGCGCGTTGTGGAGATCGACCATGCTGCTGATCGGCGTTGCCGGCACCGAACTGACCGCCCAGGAACGTGACTGGCTGCAGCACGACGCCGTGGCCGGAGTGGTGCTGTTCAAGCGCAACTTCGCCTCGCGCCAGCAGGTGACCGATCTGAGCGCGGCCATCCGTGCCGCTGCCCCGCGCCCGCAGCTGATCTGCGTGGACCAGGAGGGCGGCCGCGTACAGCGCTTCCGCGAGGGCTACAGCGATCTTCCGCCGCTGCAGGACATTGGTGCCCTGTACGCCACCGACCCGCAGCAGGCCCTGGCGCTGGCCGAGCAGCACGCCTGGCTGATGGCCAGTGAAGTCCGCGCCAGCGGCCTGGATCTCAGCTTCGCCCCGGTGGTCGACCTTGGCCGCGGCAACCGCGCCATCGGCAACCGCGCCTTCAGTGAAGACCCGCAGGTCGTGGCCGCGTTCACCGCAGCCTATGTGCGCGGCATGCACGCGGTCGGCATGGCCGCCACGCTCAAGCATTTCCCTGGCCACGGCACCGTGCTGGAAGACACCCACGTGGATACCGCGATCGATCCACGCGCGCTGGACGAACTGCGCGCGCAGGACCTGGTGCCGTTCCAGGCCGGCATCGCCGCCGGTGCCGATGCGGTGATGATGGCGCACGTGATCTATCCGCAGGTGGCACCGGAGCCCGCCGGCTATTCCCCACGCTGGATCCAGGACATCCTGCGCGGCGAACTCGGCTTCCGCGGCGTGGTGTTCTCCGATGACATCGGCATGGCCGCCTCGCACAGCGCCGGCGGCGTGCCGGCACGCGTGCACGCGCACCTGGACGCCGGCTGCGACGTGGTGCTGGTCTGCCATCCGGAACTGGTCGATGAAGCCCTGCATGCGGTGCAGGGACGCTCCCTCAATACTGCTGCGCTGCTGGGCCTGCTCGGCCGCGGCGCGCTCGGCTGGGACGGCCTGCTGGCCGATGCCCGCCATGGCGACACCCAATCCCGTCTGCTTGAAACCCTTGGAAGAACCGTCTGATGCCCAACCTCACCATTTCCCAGGCCCTGGCCCAGGCTGACCTGCTGGTCGACCGCCCCACCATCGACAAGGCCATCGCTGCTATCGCCGACGCCATCGCGCGCGATTACAAGGGCGAGGTGCCGTTGTTCCTGTCGATCATGCATGGTGCGCTGCCGTTCGCCGGCCAGCTGGCGCTGGAACTGGGCGCGCGCGGCCAGGACGTGCAGTTCGATTACCTGCACGCCACCCGCTACCGCGGCGAAACCACCGGCGGTGACCTGGTCTGGAAGCACAAGCCGGCCACCTCGCTGTTCGGCCGCCGCGTGCTGCTGGTCGACGACATCCTCGACGAGGGCTACACCCTGCAGGGCGTTCGCACCTGGTGCCTGGAGCAGGGCGCGACCGATGTGCGCATCGCTGCGATGACCGTGAAGAAGCACGACCGTGCGCTGCCTGACGTGACCGCCGATTACGCGGGCATCGAGCTGCCGGACCGCTACGTGTTCGGCTTCGGCATGGACGTCAACGAAACCCTGCGCTGCGTGCCGGCCATCTACGCAATGAAGGAATAACGGCGCGGCCGCCCGCGGCGCGTCTTTTCCATCGCCGGCATCCTCGGGTGCCGGCGTTCGTCTTTTCATGGAGTGCTTCGAATGCAACAGATCGCCCTGGCCGTGATCGGCGGTACCGGTGTCTACAACCTGGCCAAGCTTGACGACGTGCAGACCCACGAGGTCGACACCCGCTTCGGCCGCCCATCGGGCCCGGTGCGCGTGGGCACGCTGCTCGGCCATCGCGTGGCGTTCCTGGCGCGGCATGGCGAGGGGCATTCGCTGCCGCCGCACAAGATCAACTACCGCGCCAACCTGGCTGCGCTGCAGCAGCTGGGCGCGCAGCGGGTGCTGGCATTGAACACGGTGGGTGGCATCACCGAGAACTTCGGTCCGCGCGTGCTCGCCTGCCCGGACCAGATCATCGACTACACCTGGGGCCGCATCAGCACGATCTGTGAAGAAGAAGGCTCCGACGTGGTCCACGTCGATTTCGGCCATCCGTACACGCCGATGCTGCGCAACAAGATCCTGGCGGCAGCCAAAGTGACCGGTGTCACGGTCCATGACGGTGGCTGCTATGGCGCAACGCAGGGCCCGCGCCTGGAAACGATCGCCGAAATCGCCCGCATGCGCCGCGACGGTTGCGATCTGGTGGGCATGACCGGCATGCCGGAAGCCGCACTGGCGCGGGAGCTGGGGCTGGATTATGCCTGCCTGGCGATCATCGCCAACTGGGCCGCCGGCTGCGGTGATGGCGAGGAGATTACGATGGCCGAAGTGCTGGCCAATGTGCAGGCGGCCAGCAACGGACTTCCGGAACTGGTGGGCGAATTGGCGCGGGGGTGATTGTCTTCCCCGAGCAAGCTTTGCATACTCAGCTTGTGCGCGGGTTCAGCGTACACCACCCATTCATTGCATAAGGTCTCGCATCACCATGCCGAACGGTACCGTCAAGTGGTTCAACGACGCCAAGGGATTTGGCTTCATCTCGCCGGAGGATGGCAGCGCCGACGTGTTCGCGCACTTCTCCGCCATCAACTCCAAGGGCTTCCGCAGCCTGCAGGAAGGCCAGCGTGTCACCTATGACGTGACCCAGGGCCCGAAGGGCGCCCAGGCTTCGAACATCACGCCGGCCGAGTGATCCACTCGACAGTGCGTTGAAAACCCCGCTCCGGCGGGGTTTTTTTTGCGCTGCGACAAGAATTGCGCTGCCGTGGGCGGAGGCCCCGCTGGGCATCCGGATTTGCGCTCGGGCACAATGCGCCCATGAAGGAACGACTGCGCATCGCCGTGATCGGCTACGGCACCGCTGGACAGGCATTGTCCATCCTGCTCTCCCGTGATGGCCACGAGGTGGAGATCTTCGAACGTGTGCCCACGCCGGGACCGGTTGGCGCCGGTTTCCTGCTGCAGCCCAGCGGCCTGCAGGTGCTGTGGCAGATGGGCCTGCTTGACGCCGTGCGCGCGCATGCCGCGCCGGTGCATCGCCTGTACGGCGATACGCCGTGCGAACGCGCAGTGATGGACATGCGCTACGCCGGCCTGGACGCGCGCCTGCACGGCCTTGGCATGCAGCGCGGCGCCCTGTTCTCGTTGCTGGATGATGCGCGTGCAGGTGCGGGCCAGCTGCATGCCGGCGTCAGCATCGCCGCAGTGGATGCCGAGCACGGCCGCCTGCGTGACAGCGAAGGGCGCCTGCACGGTGCGTTCGACCTGGTGGTGGCCGCCGATGGTGCGGCCTCGACGCTGCGCGGCGCGATCAAAGACGGTAACGGACTGGATCGCGTGTATCCGTGGGGTGCGCTGTGGTGCCTGTTGCCGGCCGAAGACTGGCCACACCTGCAGGAGCTGCGGCAGCGCTACGTGGCCGCGCGCAAGATGATCGGGCTGTTGCCGGTCGGTACGCGGCCCGGTGATGACACGCCGCGCCTGAGCTTTTTCTGGAGCCTGCCACGCGCCGATTTCGAACGTTGGCAGGCCGACGGCATGACGCCCTGGCTGGACGAACTGCATGCGCTGTGGCCGCAGGCCAGTGCACGCTTCGCGCATCTGCGTGATGCCGGCCAGCTGGCACGGGCCGTCTACCGCGACGCGGTGATGACGCGCTGGCATCACGGCCGCATGGTGCTGGCCGGCGATGCCGCGCATGCGATGAGCCCACAGCTGGGCCAGGGCGTGAACATGGCGCTGCTCGATGCGCTGGCGCTGCGCGATGCCTTGCGCGCGCATGGTGGCGGTGCCGCGGCATTGCAGGCCTACCAGGCGCAGCGCAGGGCACACGTTGCGGTCTACCAGCGCTGGAGCCGTTGGCTGACGCCGCTGTTCCAGTCCGATCGCGATGCCTGGGCCAAAGCGCGCGACGTGCTGCTCGGCCCGATGGGGCGCCTGCCGGGTGGACGTGGTCACATGCTGCGTGTGCTCAGCGGTACCCAGCATGGCTGGTTCGGTTCGCTCGCGCTGGATCCGGCTTTCGTCGACGCGCTGGCCACTGCGGCGCAGGTGCCTCGCATCAACGCGATCACAGCCACTGCGTGAAACGCGTCGTCACGTGAATTAACGGTTGCCTCACTGCGCATATGCGACAAGTAGGTTGCACGCGATTGCGCGTCGCCCGTTTTCCTTTCCGTGATCAACATCGCGCGTGGCCCGGGAGGCGCTGCCGTCGCGGCCTGTTGCGGCCCGGATGTGCCGCCTGTTGTCGAAGAGGAGGATGCCATGTTGTTCGCGGTCGAGGAGCTGGAATCGGAAATCTGCAAGCTGCGCGGTCTGTTGCAGATGCTGCACGAAGACCAGCCCGACGTACTGGAGGACGTGTTCGAGTTCCATGTCGGCAGCCTGATCAGTCATGCGTCGCCTGAGCACCACACGCGCATCCGCACCTGCGCGCAGGAGATGCTGGCGGCGATCCAGGCATTGCCGCGGCGACGGGAAGAGGACACGCCTGAGTTCCAGCTGATGCCGCAGCTGGATATCCGTCCGGCCTGATTCAAGCCAGGGGCAGTGCCACCAGGCCGTTGTCCACGCAGGCGACCATCTGTTCGCCGGCAGCGGGAACAGGAACGATTCCGGCGGTGAACGCGGAGAAGGCCGGCAGGAGCGTCATCCTGTCACGCAGCCAGAACGCGGGGAAGCGCCGCCGCAACGGAGGCAAAGCGATCTGTGGATGCAGATGCCCGGCGATCACATGCAGCTCCGCATCGGGCACCGGCTCATGCCGAAGCAGGAACGGTGGCAACCGTACTTCGTCGTGGATCTGCACCTGCAGCTCGGCATGCGGCAGCTGCCGGTCATGATTTCCGCGCAGGACATGCACGTCCAGTGCGGCATTGCGTTCGCGCCATCCCAGCCATTGCTGGTACCACGCAGCACGATGCGCCGGGCCATGCAGGATGTCGCCCAGGATCCACACCTCGCGGCAGGCACGCGCGTCCAGCAGCCCCTGCAGGCGTTGCAGGTCCTTGCCGGTACCGCCGCCGGGCAGCGCGATGCCTGCGCGGCGGAAGACATCGGCCTTGCCCAGGTGCAGGTCGGCGAGCAGCAGTGCCTGCCGCGCGGGCCAGTACAGTGCACGCGCGCCAAGCAGCACCAGCGGCTCGCCTGCGCGCAGCAGCGGCAGTTCATCGGCCATGCCGACGCTCCAGTTGCTGGGCCACGCGTTGCACCCGGGTACGCCAGTCTTCGTTGCTGAACTGCCCGCGCAGGCGTTCGGCCCACAGCGGGAAACCCAACGGCGTCAGTGACGCCGGGCGCTGCACCGAGAGGGTCTGCATCCGAATCCTGGCCAGTACCTGTTGCAGCCCCGGCATGTCGAGGCTGTCATTCAGCACTTCCTGTTCCGCCAGCGCCAGCAGCAGGTGATCCGGGTCGTGCTCGCGCAGTACGTCGTAGAGCAGTCCCGCGGACGCCTGCAGCTGGCGCAGTGCCCGTGGCATGCCACCGGGCAGGCTGGGGACCAGCAGGCCGGCGACGCGTGCGATGCCGCGGAACTGGCGACGCGCCAGCTCGCCCAGGTTCACCGCAGCACGCAGGTCATCCAGCAGCTGATCGGAGGCGAACAGCGCCCGCCATTGCGCCGCGTCCAGATCGATAGCCTGTGCCGGTGCCAGCACCAGGCCGTGATCGTTCACCGCATAGCCGATGCTGTTGCGCTGCCGGCGGGTACAGCGCAGCGCCAGCAGGGCGGCCAGCGCCTCATGCACGTGGCGGCCGGCAAAGGGATAGACGAACAGGAACTGGCCTTCGCGACGCCGCACCTCTTCCACCAGCAGGTGGCCCGGGCCGGGAAGCGCCGACAACTGTTGCTGCAGTGCCAGCAAGGGCGACAGCCAGCGTGATTCGGCGCTGTCGTCAGCACCGGACAGTACCCACTCCAGCTCACGTCCGAGTGGCATCGACAGCGGCAACTGGCCTCCCTGCCAGCGTGGCACGACACCGTCTCCGCGCCCTCGTGCCAACCGCACGAAGGCGGTCATGTCGCGCAGCTGCACAAGCTCCAGCAGGCGCCCGGCGAACTGGAAGCGGTCGCCACGGCGCAGGCGGCTGGCGAACTGCTCCTCCACGGCGCCCAGGCTGCCGCCGCGCAGGAACTGCACGCGCACGCTGCCATCGCTGCTGATGGTGCCGATCGACAGCCGATGACGCAGCGCCTGGCGGCGGTCGTGCATGCGGTACCACCCATCGGCATCTCGCACGACCTTGTGGAAATCGGGGTACTGGGCCAACGCCTGCCCGCCCTGCACGATGAACGTGAGCACGGCCTGCCACTGGTCGTCGCCGAGCGACGCGAAGGCATGGGTACGCCGGACCTGTGCCAGCAGCGCAGTGCTGTCGAAGCCGCCCGCCAGTGCGCGGCTGACCGCGTGCTGGGCCAGCACATCCAGCGACAGCGTCGGCGGCCTGCGCGCTTCGACCACACCTTCAGCCAAGGCACGGCGCACCGCAGCGTACTCGGCCAGTTCCAGCGCATGGCTGGGCACGCACAGGATGGCGCCGCTGGCACCCGGGCGGTGGCGTGCGCGTCCGGCGCGCTGGCGCAGGCGCGCCACGCCCTTCGGGCTGCCCAGCTGCAGGACCTGCGCAACCTCGGGGAAGTCGACACCCAGGTCGAGGCTGGAGGTGGCAACCACGCAGCGCAGCGCGCCCGCGCGCAGGCCATCCTCCACCTGCTGGCGCAGCGCCGGATCCAGCGAGCCGTGGTGCAGCGCAAGCGTGTCCGGTTCTTCCGGCCAGACCGCCGCCAGCGCCTGATGCCACAGTTCCGCCTGTGCACGGGTGTTGGTGAACAGCAGGCTGCTGCGTGCCTGCATCAGTGCCTCCAGCACGCGTGGCAGCTGTGCCAGGCCCAGATGCCCCGTCCATGGGAAGCGCTCGCCGGGGTCTGGCAACAGGCTGCGCACGCTCAGTGGGCGCGGTCGTACGCCCTGCACGATAGGTGCTTCCGGTCGCCCGGGCAGCAGCACGTCGCGCGCCTCCTGCAGATTGCCCAGGGTGGCTGACAGTCCCCACAGCTGCAATGCCGGCGTGGTATCGCGCAACACCGCCAGGTTCAACTGCAGCAGGACGCCGCGCTTGTTTCCCAGCAGTTCGTGCCATTCGTCCACCACCACGCAGCGCAGCCGCTGCATGCGCGGCAGCGTATCTGGATAGCTCAGCAGCAGCGCCAGTGATTCCGGCGTCGTCACCAGTACGTCGATGCGGCCTTCGCGCGCCTGGCGCCGCTCGCGGTTGCTGGCGTCACCACTGCGCAGGCCGACACGCCAACCCAGCCCCAGCCCATCGACCACGGTCTGCAGCGCGCGCGCGGTGTCGCTGGCCAAGGCGCGCAAGGGGGTCACCCACAGCACCTGCAGCGGGCGTACCGCGCTGGCGCGGCGGGGGGAGGGCGGCGGGTCGATCATGGCCTGCAGCAGCGGCCCTCCGAACATCGCCAGTGTTTTGCCGCTGCCTGTGGGCGTGTGCAGCAGTCCGGATTCGCCGGCGAGATAGTGACGCCACATCGCGCGCTGGAACGGCAGTGAGCGCCAGCCTCTGGACGCGAACCAGTCTTCCAGCCGGCGCAGTGCCTGGCTGCGGTTCATCGTGCCAATGCCTGCAGCGTGGCCAGCTGATCGGCTTCGCTGGCGGGCTTGTCGTGGCGCCAGCGCAGGATGCGCGGAAAGCGCACAGCGATGCCCGACTTGTGCCGGCTGCTGCGGTTGACCGCCTCGAAGCCCAGCTCGAAGACGTGTTCGGCGCGAACGCTGCGCACCGGGCCGAAGCGCTCGCGGGTGTTGGCGCGGATCCAGCGATCGAGCGCGAGGATTTCCTTGTCATCCAGGCCCGAATAGGCCTTGGCGACCGGTACCAGCGTGTCGCCGTCCCAGACGCCGAAGGTGTAGTCGGTGTACAGCGTGCTGCGCCGCCCATGGCCGGCCTGCGCGTACAGGAGCACCGCATCGATGGTGAGCGGATCGACCTTCCATTTCCACCAGTCACCACGGCGGCGTCCGGCCTGGTAGGGCGAGGCATGCCGCTTCAGCATCAGTCCTTCCACGCCGCGTTCGCGTGCCACGTCGCGCATTGCCGCCGCCTGAAGCCAGTCGTCGGCGTCAACGCCGGGTGAGAGCTGGATCCGTGCATCGTTCAGTGCACCGACGACCTCGGCGAGCCGCGCGCGCCGCTGCTGCAGCCGACGTTCGCGCAGGTCGACGCCATCGAGTTCAAGCAGGTCATAGGCGAGCACCCGCACCGGCGTGTTGCGCAGGGTGGCCGCACCGGGTTTTCGGCGCTGGATGCGCGTCTGCAGCGCGGTGAAGGCACGCGGCAGGTCCGCGGCTTCGTCCCAGGCCAGCAGCTCGCCGTCGAGCACGCAGCCATCGGGAAGCGCCATCGCCGCCTGTTCGATCTCGGGGAAGCGGCCATCCAGCCGCTCTTCGCCGCGTGACCACAAGGCGACCTCGCCGCGCCGGCGCAGCAGCTGCAGGCGGATGCCATCCCACTTCCATTCCAGCAGCCAGTCATCGATCGCGCCAAGTCGTTCGGCAGGGTTGCCCTCCAGTGGCGAGGCGAGGAAGAACGGGTAGGGCTGCTGCCGGTCCAGCGGCAGCTCATCCGGCGACAGCAGCTGGGCCAGCAGCCCGGGCGAGGGCACCCACTCGCCCAGCATGCGCTGGGCGATGCGTGCGATGTCCAGGCCGGACCATTCGGCCAGCGCCTGCTGCACCAGTCGTTGCGAGACGCCAACGCGCAGGGCGCCGGTCAGCAGCTTGTTGAACACCAGGCGTTCGCTGCTGCACAGCTGCTGCCAGCCGGCCACGACTGCCGCACGGCGCATCGCCTCGGGTTGGTTGGCCACCGCCAGCAGGTGCTGTTCGATCCATTCGGCCAGGGGCCGGTCAGGCGAGGGGTTCGGTGGGTCGTCCAGCAGCAGGGTCAGCGTTTCGGCCAGGTCACCCACCTGCGCATAGCTGTCCTCCACCAGCCACGGTGGCAACCCTGATTCCTCGGCAATCCAGGCGCGCAGTTCGCCACTGGCGGCGATCTTCCTGCGCGCGCCGCCCACCTTGCCACCACTGAGCAGGTACAGCGCCCACGCCGCATCGTGCGCGCCTGCCTGGCCGAAGTAATCGACCAGTGCCGCTCGCTTGTCCAGCGTGGCAGTGCTGCGGTCCAGGCGTTGGTAGAGCGCTGCGAAGGCCTTCATTCCTCGCTCCCGAAATCGGTACGGAAGGCTTCGGCAGCCACGCCGCGTTCGCGCAGGAACGGAATCAACGCATCGGTATTGCCATGGGTGGCGATCACACGCTGCGCGCCGGTCTGTTCGATCGTCTGCAGCAGTGCTGGCCAATCGGCGTGGTCGGAAATGACGAAGCCACGATCAACGTTGCGGCGGCGGCGGTTGCCGCGCAGTTGCATCCAGCCCGAGGCGAAGCCCAGCTGGTGACGGCCGAAGCGGCGCATCCAGGGCGTGCCCGCAGCTGAGGGCGGGGCGAGGATCAACTGGCCGGCGGCATCGGGCTGGCGGCCCTGTTCGGCTACGGTGAGCGTCTCCAGCATCGGTACGCCGGCCTGCCGGTACACCGCCACGCCATTGGCGATGGCGCCATGCAGCCAGGCCGGCCGATCGTCCAGTGGCCGCAGCTCTGCCAGCACCCGCTGTGCCTTGCCCAGCGCATAGCACAGCAGGATCGCAGCCTCGCCGCGTTGTTCGCATTCGCGGCGCCACGCCACGATCTCAGCAGCGACTGCCGGCGTGTCTGGCCAGCGGTAGATCGGCAGGGCGAAGGTGGCTTCGGTGATGAAGGTATCGCAGGGCACTACTTCGAACGGCGCACAGGTTGGGTCAGGCTGCCGCTTGTAGTCGCCGGAGGCGACCCAGACCTGCCGCCCGTCGTCGATGCGCACCTGCGAAGATCCCAGGACGTGACCGGCTGGATGCAGCGATACCTGTACCCGGCCCAGGCGGAACGGCACGCCCTCGACGTGCGCCTGCACCGGCACATCGCCCAGGCGCCAGCGCAGGATCGGCAGGCTGCCTTCGCTGCAGTGGTACTCGCCCATGCCCGGGCGGGCGTGATCGCCGTGGCCATGGGTGATGACCGCGCGCGCTACCGGTCGCCAGGGATCAATGTGGAAATCGCCGGCGGCGCAGTACAGCCCTTCCGGGCGCAACACCACCAGATCGTCGTTGGCTGCCATGCGGTCACTGTGGCCTGCCGCTCGTGCACAGGGCGAGAACCGGCCTGAACACGGGCTTGGCAAGTCATGCGGCACAATCGGACCGCATACCTCTTGCCGCCAGGATGGACCGGATGAGTGGACCGAGCTTCAGCAGCGACGCGCCCTACGAAACCCATGTGGTGTTGAACCAGCCGCCACCGTTCGCGGGGCGCCAGTTGTGGACTGACGACGTGGCGCTGATGGAAGCCGTGCAGCGCGAAGGCGCTGGCAGCTTCGCGCCACGCCTGGCGGTCTATGGCGCGCTGGCCGGCGACGAGCTGTACCGGCTCGGCTTCGATGCCAACCGCGATCGCCCACGCCTGCGCACGCATGATGCACAGGGTCATCGCATCGATACGGTGGAGTTCCACCCGGCCTATCACCAGTTGATGGAAACGGCGAAATCGCACGGTGTCGCCGGCTTGTCCTGGCACGAACCGCAACCCGGCGCGCACGTCGCGCGTGCGGTGTTGAGCTACCTGCACCACCAGGCCGAGGCCGGCACCAGTTGCCCCTTGACGATGACCCATGCAGCAGTAGCGGTGCTGCACACGCAGCCGCATCTGGCCGAGTGGGCACGCAAGGCCGCAGCGCCGGTCTATGACCCGCGCGACGTGCCGGTAGCTGACAAGGCCGGCATCACCCTGGGCATGGGCATGACCGAGAAGCAGGGCGGCTCGGATGTGCGCGCCAACAGCACGCGCGCCGAACCGATCGATGGTGAGCGCTATCGCCTTGTCGGCCACAAGTGGTTCTTTTCCGCACCGATGTGCGATGGCTTCCTGGTGCTGGCGCAGGCGCCGGGAGGACTGACCTGCCTGCTGATGCCGCGCCGGCTGGCCGACGGTGACCGCAACGCGTTCCGCCTGATGCGGTTGAAGGACAAGCTCGGCGATTGGGCCAATGCCTCCAGCGAAGTCGAGTTCTGCGGCGCGCAGGCATGGCGGGTGGGCGAGGAGGGGCGTGGCGTGGCCACCATCATCGGCATGGTGATGATGACCCGCCTGGATTGCATGCTGGGCGCAGCGGCGGAAATGCGCATGGCGTTGGCGCAGGCGTTGCACCACGCACGCCATCGCCGCACCTTCGGCAAGCTGCTGGTCGAGCACCCGTTGATGACCAATGTGCTGGCCGACCTGGCACTGGAATCGGAAGCGGCCACGGTACTTTCGATGCGCATCGCACGCGCGGTGGATCGCGCAGGCGTGGATGCCAACGAAGCTGCGCTGGCACGGGTGGGAACGGCGCTGGGCAAGTACTGGCTGTGCAAGCGCGCGCCGGCCTTCGTCAACGAAGCGCAGGAATGCCTCGGCGGCGCAGGCTATGTGGAGGAATCGATGCTGCCGCGGCTGTACCGGCAGGCGCCGTTGAATTCGATCTGGGAAGGCAGTGGCAACATCCAGTGCCTGGACGTACTGCGCGCGCTGGCACGTGAACCGGAGGCACTGGCGGCGCTGCGCGCCGAGCTGGCAGCGGTGGCCGATCGTGATGCGCGCTACGCAGCGGCTTTGCAGCATTGGGCAGCGGCACCGGCACCGGATGAGTCGCAGGCGAGGCTTTTCTGCGAGCGCACTGCGCTGCTGTTGCAGGCAGCGTTGATGTTGCGGGCGGGCAGTCCAATGGCTGAAGCGTTCGTGCGCAGCCGGCTGGAAGGGCAGCATGGGCTGGTGTTCGGGACGCTGCCGGCGGGTGTGGATCTGTCGGCAATGCTGGCGCGCGCGCTGCCTTAGGGGCGGCCAACGGCGAAGCCCCTCGTGGTGGCCGCTGATACTGATGGGTGGGCCGCGCGGGTAGGTCGCGCGGGCGCCGTGAATACGTCCTTGTAGGCGCGGGCGCGCCATCCATGGCGCTTACGCCCCTGCGCAAGCTACCCGCGCGTCCTTGGACACTTTCCGTACGCGTCCAGCACGGAATCAACCGAAAGAGCAGAGAGCGAAAAGCAGAAAAGCCGCGGCAGTGCCGCGGCTTTTCCTGTGGCGCCGAGCCGATGCCCGGTTGCCGGTACGCCTTAGTGCTTGGCTTCTTCCTTGGCGGCGTTCGCCTTGGCGTCATTGGCGACATCACGGGCCTTGTCAGCAACCTTCTGTGCGGCGTCCGCAGTGGCGTCGCTGGCATGTGCAGCGGCGTCGGTTGCCGCAACCTTGGCCTTGTCTGCGGCGTTTGCGGTGGCGTCTGCGGCCTTGTCCAATGCCTGCTGGGTATCGGCGGCGGCCTGCTCGGAAGCGGCAGCGGTCTTGTCGGCAGCGTTGCGGGTGGCTTCGGCGGCCCTGTCCACGGCGTCACGGGCGGCAGCGCCGGCGCTGTCGGCGGCCTGCTGCGCGTCCTGCTTGGCCTGTTCGGCTTCCGGACCCTTGCAGGCGGCCAGGGCCAGCAGCAGGGAGGCGGCCAGCAGCGTGGTGGTGATCGGGCGAATCTTCATGGCGGTCTCCGGTACTGCAATGGATGGGGACGCCAGCCTATTCATGCCGTTGTGAAGACGGGGTCGCGATCCGAGGCGCGCGCAGGCAGCAGGCCAAAGAAAAAGCCGCTGGCGAACCAGCGGCTTTTCCAGAACAGCCTGAAGAAAGAAGTTATTACTTCTTGGCTTCTTCAGCAGCGTCCTTGGCCTGCTCAGCGGTAGCTTCGGCAGCCTTGGCAGCGTCCTTGGCTTCGCCAGCAGCAGCGTCGGTCGCGGCAGCAGCGGTGTTGGCAGCAGCGTCGGTCGCAGCGTCAGCAGCGGTGGCGGCGGTGTTGGCAGCCTGCTGGGCAGCGTCGGCGGTCTGGGCGCCGGCAGCGGCGGCCTGGTCGGCAGCAGCCTGGGCTTCGGTGGCGGCTTCGTTGGCCGAAGCAGCGGCGTCCTGGGCAGCTTCCTGCTTCGAGCAGGCGGCCAGGGCCAGAGCCAGGGACATCGCGACCAGCAGCTTGTTGATGCTCATTGTGTAAATCCTCGTCGTTAGAATTAGGCAACGCGCATGCTGCGCGCCGACAACATGATGACAAGCCAAGATTGGGTGTCAAGCGATCCCGCATTCATTTTTGCGAAATCGTCGTTAAATCTTTTTAAATCAATTCGATGGCGATGGCTGTTGCTTCACCGCCACCGATGCACAGGGTGGCAATGCCGCGCTTGCCACCGCGCGTGCGCAGGGCGTTGACCAAGGTCACCACCAGGCGTGCACCGGAGGCACCGATGGGATGGCCCAGTGCGCAGGCCCCGCCATTCACGTTGAGCTTGTCGTGCGGGATGCCCAGTTCACGCATCGGTGCCATCGCCACCACGGCGAAGGCCTCATTGATTTCGAACAGGTCGATCTGGTCCAGCGACCATCCGGTCTTGGCCAGCAGCGTGCGGATCGCGCCGATCGGGGCGGTGGTGAACCACTCCGGTTCCTGCGAATGGGTGGCGTGGCCGACGATGCGCGCCAGCGGGGTAATGCCACGTGCGTTGGCGTCTTCCTCGGTCAGCAGGACCACCGCAGCGGCGCCGTCGGAGATGCTGGAGGAGCTGGCGGCGGTGACGCTGCCGTCCTTCTTGAAGGCCGGGCGCAGGGTCGGGATCTTGGCGATGTCGGAGCGGCCGGGTTGCTCGTCGGTGGCGACCTCGACCTCACCCTTGCGGGTGGCGACCTTCACCGCGACGATCTCGTCGGCGAATGCCCCATTGGCCTGTGCGGCCTGTGCGCGCTTGACCGATTCGATCGCATAGGCGTCCTGTTCCTCGCGGCTGAACTGGTACTTGTCCACGGCGCATTCGGCGAATTCACCCATGGCCTTGCCATCGTAGGCGTTGACCAGGCCGTCGTGGGCCATGTGGTCGATCGCCTGGAAGTTGCCGAAGCGGTTGCCGGTACGCGAGTTGGGCAGCAGGTGCGGGGCGTTGGACATCGATTCCATGCCGCCGGCAACCACGATGCTGGCCGAACCGGCCTTGATCAGGTCATGGCCGAGCATGATGGTCTTCATGCCCGAGCCGCACACCTTGTTGAGGGTGGTGGCACCGGTCGACAGCGGAATGCCGGCGGCGATCGCCGCCTGGCGGGCGGGCGCCTGGCCGAGGTTGGCCGGCAGCACGCAGCCCATGAGGACTTCTGAGACGTCGCTGGCCGGCACGCCCGACTGTTCCAGGGCGGCCGCGATGGCGGCCGCGCCGAGGGTCGGGGTCGGCACGCCGTTGAACTGGCCGAGGAAGGAGCCGATGGCGGTGCGCTTGGCGGCGGCGATGACGATGTTGGACATGGCAATCTCGTTGATGCGTAAGCAATGTTCGGAAAGGAGACCGAAGACGTTGGAAGCGCCGCGATTTCCCGGCAGACTGCGTGGGGGTCGACCCAAGTATAGAGGGTCGGGGAGGGCCGCCGCTGGGCGGCACCGCACGCCTGCCGGGATGTAGGCAGGCCAACGTTCATGGGAAGGAATCGATGGAACGCACGATGATGGTGAGGTCGGCGCTGGCGTCGGCGCTGGCGATGGCATTGACGGCATGTGGTGGCGGCGGAGGCGGCGGCAATGTCCGCATCGATCCACCCCCGACCACCCCGACGCCCCCGACCACGCCCCCGCCGACCACCCCGCCTCCGGCCAAGCCGCAGGAGCCGGCCTTCGACGCGCACCTGTCCGTGACCAATGCGCGTGCCGCACAGGCCGCCGGCCTGACCGGGCAGGGGGTGCGCATCGGCATCGTCGATTCGGGCGTGCAGCGCAACGCAGTGGCGCTGAACGGGCGCGTGGTCGCCAACCTCAACTACATCGACCCCGCCCGCAACAACCTGCAGGTGGACGACGTGGTGGGTCACGGCACGGCGGTGGCCAGCCTGGCCGCGGGTGCTCCGGTGGGGTCCTGGCCGGGCGGCATCGCCCCCGGCGCACAGATCGTTTCGGCGCGGATCATCGCCGACAAGCCGCCCGTCGATGACGGCAGCGGCAAGGGCAATTCCTTCAGCGGCCCACTGGGCGTGGCGCAGGTCCACCAGGACCTGATCAGCTACGACGTGAAGGTGATGAACAATTCGTGGGGCGGCCTGTACTGGACCGACCTGCCGACCACCGCGCAGGTGGCGGCCGAGTACCGGCCGTTCGTCATCAATCATGGCGGCCTGGTGGTGTTCGCGGCCGGCAACGATGCGCGCCCCGAGCCGAGCAGTCTGGCCGCGCTGCCCAGCCAGCTGGGCGTTGCCGGCTCGCTGCCAGCGGCCGATCTGGAGCGCGGCTGGCTGGTGGCCACTGCGGTGGATCCGTATGCACCGGGCACGCTGGCCAGCTACGCCAATGCCTGCGGCCAGGCCGCGCGCTACTGCCTGGCGGCGCCGGGCAGCGCGGTCTATCCCGATGCCAACGGCGGCAGCTATTACTGGAACTACGGCACGTCCTTTGCCGCCCCGCTGATTTCCGGCGCCGCCGCCCTGGTCTGGCAGCGCTACCCGTACTTCGACAACAACCTGGTGCGGCAGACCCTGCTGGGCACCGCCAAGGACATCGGTGCGCCCGGCGTGGATGCGGTGTTCGGCTACGGCCTGCTCGACATCTCGCGGGCGATCAAGGGGCCGGGGCGCTTCGACTGGGGCGATGTGGTGGCCAATGTCGATGCGCCATCGAGTGGCTCGCTGTGGAGCAACGACATCGTCGGCAGCGGTGGCCTGGTCAAGCAGGGCGGGGGAACCCTGGTGCTGGGTGGCAACAACAGCTACAGCGGCGCCACCCGCATCGAGCGCGGCATCCTGTCACTGCAGAACGGCAGCGTGATCCGCTCCAACGTGACGATCCTGGCGCAGCCCGATCCGGATTCGACCGGCCTGCAGTTCAATGGCGGTACGCCGCGCGTGATCGGCAATGTGGTCAACGGCAGCAGCGTGTTCCTCACCACCGGCAACACCACCGGCACCATCGAGGGCAACTACACCCAGCAGGCCGGTGCACAGCTGATGATCGCACTGGGTGCCAATGCGCTGCAGGTCACCGGCAACGCCACGATCAACGGGGGCGTGCGCGTGCACGGCTTCGTCTCCGGCTATGTGCCGCAGAACGGCAGCCGCCAGGACCTGATCCACGCCGCCGGCGGCCTCAACGGCACCTTCAGCAGCCCGGCCACCTCCAGCGGCCTGCAGGGCCTGTCGCTGCTGCAGAGCAGCTATGGCTATGACAGCAACAACGCTTGGTTGAACCTGACCCAGGTCAGCGTCACGGCGGCAGCGACCGGGCTCACGGCCTCGGCGCAGTCGGCTGCGCAACGCGTGGACAGTGCGTTCAGCGCGCTTGATGGCGATACGACGCTGCAGGGCTCGGCCTTCGGTACGGCCGCCGGTGCGCTGCAGTGGACCGGCGGTGGCAGCAAAGGCCTCGAGGCCAGTTTGCAGAGCCTGTCCGGACAGGCGCATGCGCGGGCCGAGTCGGCCACCTTCGACAGCATCGACATGTCACGCCGCGCGATCGCCGAGCGCTTCGATCGCGTGCAGGCGGCGCCGCGCCTGCGCGGGGCCTGGCAGAGCGCGCTCGGCGAAGCCGGGCAGGGCAGTTTCGCCGGCAATGCCGCCGACAGCCGTGGTTGGATGGCCGGCCAGGACCTGCCGCTGGGCAGCAATGGGCTGATGGGTGTGGCCTTCGGCGAAACCCGCAGCAATGGTGGCAGTGGCTTCGGCGGTGATCGTGGGCGTGATCGCCAGGCGCAGGCGCAGCTGTACGCCGGCTGGAACCTGGGCCGGGGCTATGCGCTGGCGCAGGTCGGCAGCGGCCAGTTCACCCGTGCGCTGGATCGCCAGTTGCTGCTGGGCGCCGGCGCCTACGGTGTCTCTGCACGTTACGGCGGACGTTTCAGCAGTGCCAGTGTCGAAGCCGGCTATCGCTTCGGCAACGCGGGTGCGTCGTTGACCCCGTATCTGGGCGCCAGCACGACGCGCGTGGATACCGATGCCTTCAACGAACTGGGCGGGTTCGGCTTCGGCCTGCGTGGCGATGCCAACCGCGTACAGCGCAGCCAGATGCTGGCCGGTATCCGCGGCGAACGTGGCTGGGGGCGCTGGACCCTGCGCGGGCATGCCGAATGGCAGCAGCGGCTCGACGGTGCCGATGCGGACTGGCAGGCCAGTTTCGTCGGCGTTGATGCATGGGCGCCACTGGCGGGCTGGAACGCGCCGCGAGGCAGTGCGTTGTTCGGCGTGGCGCTGGAGTCGTGGTGGGGCCGCAACGGCCGCCTGAGCCTGGGCTTTGACCAGCGCGTCGGAGGCGAAGGCGCGCGCCAGGCGGCGTTGCGCTACAGCACCGGCTTCTGAACGGGCGGTCGCGCCGGGTCGAAAGGCCCGGCGCGACATCGGCAGGCTCAGCCGCCGCGCAGGTTGCCCAGGCGCGGGGTGCTGCGGCCCAGCGGCATCTTCAGCTTGCCGATCGACAGGATACGGCTTTCGGCGATGCGGTCGGCTGCCCGCTGCGGCGCGATGTTCTCGCGTTGCGACAGTTCGAAGATGCGGGTGAGGTTGTGGTAGATGCTGCGGATCAGGCGCATCGCGCGTTCGCGGTTGTAGCCATCGATCTCCAGCGACACGTTCATCACGCCGCCCGCGTTGACCGCGTAGTCAGGTGCATACAGGATGCCGCGCGCATGCAGTTCATCGCCGATTTCCAGGCTCGCCAGCTGGTTGTTGGCGGTACCGCAGATGATCTTCGCCTTGATCCGCGGCAGGGTGTCGGCGTTGATCGCGCCTTCCAGCGCGCACGGTGCGAACACATCGGCGTTCACTTCGTGGATCTCGTCCGGCTTGACCGCTTCGGCGCCGAAATCGCTGACCGCGCGATCAACCAGCGCGCTGTCCAGGTCGGTGACATACAGTTTGGCGCCGCGATCGCGCAGCAGCTTGACCAGCTCCATGCCGATGTGGCCCAGGCCCTGCACTGCGATGCTGGTCTTGCCCACTTCCTCATGGCCGAACTTGAAGCGCATCGCCGCCATCAGCGCCTGCAGCGCACCGTAGGCGGTGAACGGGGCCGGATCGCCGGAGCCGCCATGGACCTGGTGCACGCCGGTCACGAACTGGCTCTCCAGGTAGATGTTCTCCATGTCGTTGACGTCGGTACCGACGTCCTCGGCGGTGATGTAGCGCCCTCCCAGCGAGTCGACATAACGGCCGAAGGCGCGGAACAGTACTTCAGTCTTGTCCACCTTCGGGTCGCCGATGATCACCGCCTTGCCACCACCGACGTTGAGGCCGGCCAGCGCATTCTTGTAGGTCATCGTCCGGCTCAGCCGCAGCACGTCGGCCAGCGCCTCGTCGGTGCTGGCATACGGACGCATGCGCACGCCGCCCAGGGCCGGGCCCAGGGTGGTGTTGTGGATGGCGATGATCGCCTGCAGGCCGGCATCGTGGTTGTGGCAGAACACCACTTGTTCGTGGCCGGTGGTGGCGAGGGTTTCGAATAGCATGGCGTCTCCGATGGCGCGAACAGCGGCGAACTGCAGCGAACGGCCAGTGAACGGTAGGGTCCCAAAACAAAAAAAGCGACGTCGTCATGGCTGGGGGACGGGTCGCGCGGCGCCATTCTAGTCCATTCCCCCGGCCGGTGCCGTCGACATCGCATGCCTTGCAGTTAAAGAAGATGAAAATGCGGCCGATGCTGCGACGACGGCGGGTGGCCGGATTCGCGTGAAGAGGCAGGCGGTCAGTGACGGCAAGGGCACCACAACGACAGGGCAGGCGGCGATGACAGCGGCCTGGTGGCGATCGCTGCGCGGCTGGCTGGCGCGTTCGACCGGGACGGCACCGTCGCGGCTGGTTGCTGCGTCCCGCCAGGCGGTGGCCGCCGCAGCGGCGAGCCTGCAGGGCGAGGCGCTGCCCCCGGCCGAGATCGCTGCACATCTGCAACGTGGCCTGCATGCGCTGGCCCTGTACCCGCGTCTGGCCGGTGAATCCACGCCGGTGCAGGCCGCAGGGCTGGGCGAGGCGGTGGCGCGCGCGCTGCAGGACCGCAACTGGGCGGCCAGGCAGCTGCCCCGCCGGCCGCAACTGCTGCCGCAGCTGATCCAGACCGTCAACGACGATGCCGCCTCAGCGCGGGTGATGGCCGCGATCATCGGCCAGGACCCGGTACTGACCGGCAACCTGCTGCGCATCGCCAACAGCCCGGCCTACAAGGTGCATGAGCGCCCGGTTGAAAGCCTGCAGCGGGCGGTGACACTGGTGGGTACCGAAGGCGTGCGGCAGATCATCAGCGCGGTACTGGTGCAGCCGGTGATGCAGGTGCAGTGCGAAGTGTTCCCGCAGTTCAGCGCGATCATCTGGGAGCACGCGCTGCTGGCCTCGCGCGCGGCCGCCGATCACGCACGTACGGTCACCTTCGGTGATGCCTTCGCTGCGCAGTGGCTGGGCCTGGTGCAGGGACTGGGCGCGTCACTGGTAATGCGCCAGCTGCTGCAGGAAGCGCAGGCCCGCGGCGAGGACGTGGAGCCGGCGTTGGCCCTGCAGCTGCTGCAGCAGTGGTCGTTACCGTTGGCGCAGCGGGTGGCCGCCGCATGGGAGCTGCCTGAGCCGGTTCACCAGGCCCTGGCCGTGGATGCAGAAGGGGCGCTGGCCGACAGCCTGCGCCTGGCCAGCGCCGCCGCAGCGGCCAGCCTGTTGTGCCGCCATGGGCATGCCAGCCAGAGCCGCATGCTGGCGCTGCTGGAGCAGCTGCCTTCAGCGCCGCCGCATGCATTGCGCTGGATCTGGCGGCGCCTGCATGGGCGCAGCGTGGAAACGCTGGATGAGGCCGGACAGGACCAGGCCGGCCCGGCGGCCTGAGTGCTACAGCTGCGATTCGACAGGCAGCCAGCTGATCACCCGCGACAGCCAGCGTTTGCGCGCCGTTGCCCCTGGCTCGGCCTCGACCCAGTGCGGTGGCGGCTCGCGCTCCAGCCAGCGCAACCGGCCACGGTCGTCCAGCGCCAGCCACCAGCTATGCCTGGGGTCTGCCAGGCGCAGGTACTCATCGCGCAGCCGCGCCCCCAGCACCGGGTCGTCGAACAGTACGCCCATTTCGGTGTTGAGGTAGGCCGAGCGCGGGTCGAGGTTGAACGAGCCGACGAAGCCGCGGCGGTCGTCGACCACGAACGCCTTGGTGTGCAGGCTCGCGCCGCTGCTGCCGAACATGCCGGCATCGCCGGACTGACCCTGCGCCTTCAGTTCGTACAGGTGGACGCCCGCTTCGAGCAACGGCACGCGGTAGCTCATGTAGCCGCCGTGCACGGCGGCGACGTCGTTGGCAGCCAGTGAGTTGGTCACCACGCCGACCTGCACGCCCCGCCCGGCCATGGCCGAAAAGCCATCCAGGCCTTCGTTGCCTGGCACGAAGTAGGGCGAGATCAACAACGTTTTGTGCCGGGCGGCCTGCAGCTCGCTGATCAGGGTCGATACCAGCCAGGCAGCGCGATCATCCCTGCGATGCTTCATCGGCGGGTCCGAGACGATGCGCACTGCACTGCTCCAGTGCAATGGCTCGGGACTCGGGCGCTGCCGCTGGCGTGATTCGGCCACGCGCGCGAGGTAGGGCCGGGCCACGTCCCGCTGCGCCTCATGATCCGATTCGCGCACCAGCAGGCGCAGCTGCGCATCGGTATGGAAGGCAAGCGCGGATACCGGAATGGCGGCCTCGCTGTTCCAGTAGTTGTCGAAGATCCGGTTGGCCTGTTCTACGGCAGGGCCGGCGACCAGCAGGTCCAGATCCTGGAAGTTCACATCGGTGCGCGCGCTGAAGTACTCCTCGCCGATGTTGCGGCCACCGACGATCGCGACGCGGCCATCGGCGATCCAGCTCTTGTTGTGCATGCGGTGGTTCACGCTGAAGAAGCGTTGCACCATCTCCACCATGCGCAGGATGCCGGTCCGGTTGCGGAACGGGTTGTAGAGGCGGATTTCAATGTTGGGGTGCCGGTCCAGCGCCATCATCAGCGCGTCCTTGTCCTTGGCATTCATGTCATCGAGCAGGATGCGCACGCGCACACCGCGCTCGGCGGCGTCATGCAGCGCCTTGGCCATCAGGTGGCCGATCAGGTCGTCGTGCCAGATGTAGTACTGCAGGTCCAGGCTGCGGCCAGCGTGCGCGGTGATCATCGCGCGCGCGGCGAAGGCATCCATGCCATCACTGAGGAACGCTACGCCTGATTGCCCGGGATGCGCGTCCTGCAGCGGCACGATCTGCTGGTCGATGCGGGTCTGCGCCGGCTGCAGTGGCAGTACATGCGAGGGCGCGCCCTGTGCCTGTGGCGTGAGATGGTCGGCCAGCAGCAGCCCGGACAGGACCAGCAGCAACAGCGCGGCGAGGATGATTGCACCGACGCGCAACAGGCGTCGCCACAGGGGCATGGGCAGGCTCATGCCTCGATGGTAGATCCACGCCCTGCGTGAAGGAATGCCTGCAGGATCGATAGGGCATCAGCGCGCTTGCCTTCGGCAACGGATCCGACCCCGGGGGCGTCACAATGGGGGCGGACCCGTTTCCGCAGGAAAGGGCCCTGACCCGCAGGCCTCAGAACCGCTCGTCGCTGCCCAGGTAACGCCACTGCGCCGGCGGCAGCGGCCCCAATGCCACGCGGCCGATGCGCAGTCGGCGCACGGCCAGCACCTGCAGCCCGGCGGCGGTCACCGCCACGCGCAGGCCCTTGGCGGTCAGCCCCTTGCCGGCAAAGCGCAGGCGCTGCTCGCTTTGCCAGCTGACCTTGGCGCCGCCGGATTCCTGCTGCAGCCGCGCCAGCAGCCACGGTCCTCGCTCGGGGCCGCCTTCGGCCACTTCGATCAGGTATTCCTGTTCGGTGCGGCCCAGATTGCGCTGTAGATGGGCCAGCGTGGCCGGGTCCTGGCTGATCACCACCAGGCCGCTGTCGCTGGCCGGAAGGGCAGCGGCCAGTTGCAGGCCGTGGAAATGGCGCTGCAACGGACGGATGTCGCTGGCATCAAGTTCGCTGCGGCTGTCACTGCTGACCAGCGCACACAGGGTCTCAGCAGCAACGCCGGCCGGCTTGTGCAGCAGCATGCTGACCCGCTCGGCCTTTTCATCGCTGGCCTGCTCGGCCACGACGATCACCACGCTGTCATCAACGGGGCGCTGCGGCTGTTCCACCACTTCGCCGTTGACCGTGACCCAGCCGCCTTCGATATAGCGCCGCGCTTCGCCGCGGGGGATGCCGAGCAGGGCGGACAGGCGTTTGTCGAGACGGATCGGTTCCATGGCGGGCAGGTCGGGCAGGGGGCGCGCAGTGTAGCTGCTGCGGCCGGTCAGCGCTGGCTGCGGTTGGCCAGCTCGGTCAGGTACAGACGGGTATCGAACTCCAGCTGCAGGTAATCCGGTTCCATGTGTTGGCATAACTGGTAGAAGGCCTTGTTGTGGTCGGCTTCCTTCAGGTGGGCCAGCTCATGCACCACGATCATGCGCAGGAACGCCGCTGGCGCCTGGCGGAATACCGTAGCGATGCGGATCTCGCGGCTGGCCTTGAGGCGGCTGCCGTGCACGCGGGAAATGGCGGTATGCGTACCCAGCGCGTGCTTGATCACTTCCAGGGTGTTGTCGTAGCAGACCTTGTTGAGCGGCACCGACTTGCGCAGGTAGCGATCTTTCAGCGCCTGGGTGTAGTCGTACAGCTGGCGGTCGCTGCGCACCTCGTGCGGGTCGGGATAGCGCTGCTGCAGCCAGGGGCCGAGCTTGCCCTGCGCCAGCAGTTCGCTGACCTGGGCGACCAGGGGTTCGGGGTAGCCGGTGAGGTACTTCAGGACTGCCATGCAGGGGCGGCGGGGCGTCGGTAGAATGGAAGCATCCAAGATTACACGCGGTACGTACCGACCATGGCAAAGCCCAACGCGCTGCAGGAACAATTGCTCAAGGCCGGTCTGGCCAAGAAGTCGCAGGCCAGCGCCGCCGCGCGGGAGCAGGCCAAGGCCCGCCAGGGCAAGGGCGAATCGGCCTCGGCCGAGGTCCAGCGTGAGGCTGAACGTGCCCGTGCCGAGAAGGTCGAGCGCGACCGTGCGCTGGCCGCCGAGCGCAATGCCCAGGCCAGGCAGGCGGAACAGAAGGCGCAGGCGAAGCAGATCATCGCGGCCCATGCCGTGCCCCACAAGGGCGATGACGAGTATCGCTTCAGCGATGGCGCGGCGATCCGCACCCTGCTGATCGACCCCAAGCTGCGCAAGGCGCTGTCGGTGGGCGTGCTGGTCATCGTCGCCAATGGCGAGGGTTACGCCCTGCTGCCGCGCGCCGCCGCCGAGAAGGTACGCGAGCGGACCCCGGAGGCGATCATCGTCGACCACGGCCAGCCGGGCTCGACCGCCGAGATCTCCACCGGCAACGCCGAGGACGACGCCTACTACGCCCAGTTCCAGGTGCCGGACGACCTGATCTGGTAAGCAAAAAGGGGACGGAGGGGATTAAGTCGCAATCGGCTTGATCGTACCCATCCGCGCTCTGTTCGTCTTCCTGAAGAGCAGCCGAGCGTGGCTCGGCTCTACATTAAGGCGTGCCTTTTTGCCGGGGTGTATTGTCTCCATATCAGGCGACACACCTGCGGAGGATGGCCATGGCTACCGGTTGGGCGGGAGACGGCGCGGTCCAGGACCAGATCGACGCCACCGTCGACGATGCGATCGCCCGCGCGCGGCGCCAGCTGCGCGAGGGCCCGGGTCTGGAGCACTGTGAGGAATGCGGCGCGCCGATCCCGTTGGCGCGGCGCCAGGCCGTGCCCGGTGTCCGGCTGTGCGTGGCGTGCCAGCAGGCGCATGACGACGAAGAACAGGCGCATGCCGGCTACAACCGGCGTGGCAGCAAGGACAGCCAGTTGAGGTAAAGGTTGTTCGGCAGGGCTGCGCCCTGCACCTGCTTGGAGCAACGGCAACGGCAACGGCAAAAGCGTGCGATCCGTGGGATGGCGGGGCGGGTCCGATTGAGGGGGACGCTGCAAGTACGTCCATGTAAGCTCGGTCGCCGCATCCATGCGGCTCACGCCCCCTCAATCGGACCCACCCCGCCTTCGACAGTTCTCTGCGATCTGTCGGAACAGCTCGTTGGGTATCGATATCTGACAGATTTCATCCAAGCACGGCGTGGATATACCCGATCGCGGGAATCTGTCAGAGGTGGG
>NZ_LEKR01000027.1:0-54550 GCF_001580555.1 Stenotrophomonas sp. DDT-1 | reverse complement strand
CTCCACCGGCTCATCGGCCAGCAGGGTCGCGCAGAGGATGGGGAGGACGGCGTTCTTGGCGCCGGAGATGCTCACTTCACCGTGCAGCGCAGCGCCGCCGGTCACAACGATCTTGGCCATGTATTCGGGATCTTCTGCGGTTCAGCCGGCTTCGGCCGGGGTCACGGTTTTCAGTGCCAGCGCGTGGATCGCGCCGCCCATCAGGTCGCCCAGCGTGGCATAGACCATGCGGTGGCGGGCCAGCGGCATCTTGCCGGCGAAGGCCTCGCAGACCACGGTCGCTTCGAAATGCACGCCATCATCGCCCTGCACATCGGCGCGGGCGCCAGGCAGGCCGGTTTCGATCAGATTGCGGATGGTGTCGGCGTCCAACGGGCTTTCCTAATAAAATGTGCCTCCATTCTACTTCCGCTGCGTGGCGTCCGCATGGCCGAATCCCTGTTGCCCCCCCGTTCCGTCGACCCTGCCGGCCTGGTCGCCAGTGGCCGCCGCGTGTTCGAGATCGAGCGGCAGGCGCTGGATGCCGTCGCCGACCGCCTTGGCGAGGCCTTCCAGCAGGCCTGCGAGGCGATCCTGGCCAGCCGCGGCCGGGTGGTCGCCACCGGCATGGGCAAGTCCGGCCACATTGCCCGCAAGATCGCCGCCACCCTGGCCTCCACCGGCACACCGGCGTTCTACGTGCATCCCGGCGAAGCCGGCCACGGCGACCTGGGCATGATCACCGAAGCCGACGTGGTGCTGGCCCTGTCCTATTCGGGCGAGTCCGATGAGGTGCTGATGCTGCTGCCGGTGCTCAAGCGCCAGGGCAACGTGCTGATTTCCATGACCGGCCGCCCGCAGTCGAGCCTGGCCACCGCCGCCGACATCCACCTGGATGTAAGCGTACCGGCCGAGGCCTGCCCGCTGGCGCTGGCGCCGACCTCCAGCACCACCGCCTCGCTGGCGATGGGCGATGCGCTGGCCGTAGCCCTGCTTGACGCACGCGGCTTCACCGCCGACGACTTCGCCCGCTCGCACCCGGCCGGCAGCCTCGGCCGTCGCCTGCTGCTGCACATCACCGATGTCATGCACACCGGCGAGGACCTGCCCAGCGTGAGCGCCGATGCCAGCCTCAGCGAGGCGCTGGTGGAAATGAGCCGCAAGCGGCTCGGCATGACCGCCGTGGTCGACGCCGATGGCGTGCTGATCGGCCTGTTCACCGACGGCGACCTGCGCCGGGCGCTGGACAGCGCGCTGGACGTGCGCACCGCGAAGATCGCCGATGTGATGACCCGCAACCCGCGCACCATCGGTGCCGACCAGCTGGCCGTAGAGGCCGCGCGGCAGATGGAGACCCAGAAAATCAACGGCCTGATCGTGGTCGATGGCCAGGGCCGTGCGGTCGGCGCGCTGAACATTCATGACCTGTTGCGGGCCCGGGTGGTTTAACCGACAGCCCGTAGACCCCATTCAGTCTGTAATGCCCCACACGCCCCCACCGAGCCTGATCGCCTGATGCCCTGGTCCCCGCTGCCCGCGTTCCCCGCCCACCTGCATGCCGCTGCGGCCCGCGTCCGCCTGGCCTGCTTCGACGTGGACGGTACCCTCACCGACGGTCGGCTGTACTACGACAAGGACGGCAACGAGAGCAAGGCGTACTTCGTGCAGGACGGTCTGGGCCTGAAACTGCTGCAGCAGCACGGCATCCACCCCGTGCTGATCACCGCGCGCAACAGCCAGTCCGCGCTCAAGCGCGGCGCCGACCTCGGCATCGACACCCAGATCGCCGTGGGTGACAAGCTGGCCAGCGTGCAGGCGCTGTGTGCGCAGCATGGCATCGGCCTGGAGCAGGTGGCCTTCATGGGCGACGACCTGCCGGACCTGGCGCCGCTGGGCGCGGTCGGGCTGGCGGTGGCGCCAGCCAACGCCCACCCGTGGATCGCCGAGCGCGTGCACTGGCAGACCCGCGCCGATGGCGGACGTGGCGCCGCCCGTGAACTGTGCGACATCCTGCTGGCCGCCCAGGGCCATGTGGACGCGGTGCTGGCGAGGTTCGGCGCATGAACCTGCCCACCCTGAACTGGCGCACCGTGCTCGGCATCGGCCTGCTGCTGGCGGCCCTGCTCAGCAGCTGGGCCGCCCTGCGCAACCGCGACAAGGGCCCGGCCACTGCCGGCCAGGACGCCGGCGTGGACTACATCCTGCACGACTTCCAGATCGTCGCACTGGATGAGCAGGGCAAGGAATCGACCACCCTGCGCGCACCGCGGCTGGAACGGCAGCGCGGCGACCAGACCATCAACATCGCCACCCCACTGTTCGAGATGCCGGACAAGGATGGCAAGCACTGGACCCTGCGCGCCGAGACCGGCTGGCTCAGTGCCAAGGGCGACGAGATGAAGCTGCGCGGCAATGTCGCTGGCGACAGTCCGGCCGATCCGGGCGTGGTGCCGACCACGTTCCGCACCGACCACCTGGATGTGTTCCCGAAGGAAAACCGTGCCCGCACCGATGCGCGGGTCACCATGACCCGTCCCGGCATGGAACAGTCCGGCGTCGGCTTCGAGGTGGATTCGAAGAACAACACGTATCATTTCCTCAGCCAGTCCAAGGGCCGTTACACGCCCCGACGCTGATTCCGCCACCCTCCTGCGACGTCCCCGGACCGGCGCAAGGAAGGCGGCCCACCCACCCGCCGCCGGTTTCCCGGACGGCCCCACCGGTAGAACGGACCCCGATGAAGATCCCCTTTGCAGCCGTACTCGCGCTCGGTCTCCTGGTTCCCAGCGCTGGCTTTGCCAAGTCCACTGATCGCAACGAGAACATGAACATCGACTCGGGCGCCCAGTCGGGCGTGCTCACCGGCGATGGCAAGACCGTGCTCTCGCAGGGCGTGACCGTTACCCAGGGCACGCTGGACATCCGCGCGTCCGAAGCGGAGATCTACCTCAAGGACGGCGAGGCCGTGCGTGCGGTATTCACCGGCAAGCAGGCCACGATGAAGCAGCAGCTCGACGACGGCACCTGGATGGACGCGGTGGCTGATCGCATCGACTACGACATCAAGACCGAGATCATCACCCTGACCGGCAACTACAAGGTCACCAGCGCGCGCGGCACCAATGCCGGCCAGCGCATGGTCTACAACACCCGCACCGGGGAGATGAACTCCGGTGGCGATGGCAGCCGTGTGCGCACTGTCATTCCGCCGAAGAACAAGAACGCGGCGGCACAGCCGGCCGCCGCACCCAAGGCGGCGGCTCCTGCCAGCGCGCCGGCCAGGCCGGCGGGGAGCAAGAAGTAATGCTCGTCGCCAAGGGCCTGCGCAAGCGCTACAAGCAGCGCGAAGTCGTCAAGGACTTCGGGCTGACCCTCGACGCCGGTGAAGTGGTCGGCCTGCTCGGCCCCAACGGTGCCGGCAAGACCACCTGCTTCTACATGATCGTCGGCCTGGTCGCCGCCGATGCAGGCAGCATCGTGCTCGACGGCAAGGACATCACCAGCGACCCGATGTACACCCGTGCCAAGCAGGGCGTGGGCTACCTGCCGCAGGAGCCGTCGGTGTTCCGCAAGCTGACCGTGGCCGACAACCTCCGCCTGGTGCTTGAACTGCGCGAAGACCTGGATTCGGCCGGCCGCGAACGCGAATTGAACAGCCTGCTCGATGAGCTGCAGCTGGGCCATGTCGCCGACCAGCTCGGTGCCAGCCTGTCCGGTGGCGAACGTCGTCGCTGCGAGATCGCCCGCGCACTGGCCGCGCAGCCGCGCCTGATCCTGCTCGACGAACCGTTTGCCGGTGTCGACCCGATCTCGGTGGGCGAAATCCAGCGCATCGTCACCCATCTCAAGCAGCGTGGCATCGGCGTGCTGATCACCGACCACAACGTGCGCGAGACCTTGGGAATCTGCGACCGCGCGTATATCCTCGCCGAGGGCACCGTGCTGGCCCAGGGCTCGCCGGAGGCGATCCTGGACAACGCTGACGTACGTCGCGTCTACCTTGGGGATTCCTTCAAGCTGTGACCGCAGGTGCTGGGTCCCTTTCCTTCCATTCGGCACAGGCATGAAGACTCGGCTGCAGACATCGTTGGGACAGCAGCTGGTGCTCACCCCCCAGCTGCAGCAGGCGATCAAGCTGCTGCAGATGTCCACGACCGAGCTGGAGCTTGAAATCGCCCAGGCCGTGGAAAGCAATCCGCTGCTGGACTGGGCCGACAGCAACGACAGCAGTGCCGCCAATGAAGGCGGCGACAACACGGACGCCGACACGCCGGCCGAACGCACCGACAATGGCGACGACTGGGCACCGGCCGAGCTCGACTGGAGCGCTGCCGGCAGTGGCGGCAGCTTCGACGATGATGATGACACCGGCAGCGCCGCCGAGCGCGTGGCCGAAACCGAGACGCTGGCCGACCACCTGCTGTGGCAGCTGCACCTGTCGCATCTTTCCATGCATGACCGCAGCATCGGCGCTGCGCTGATCGATGCGTTGGACGACGACGGTTACCTGCGCGAACCGCTGGCCACCATCGCCGAAACCCTACTGCCGTCGGTCCATGCCGATGAGGATGAAATCCTTGCGGTGCTGCATCGCATCCAGCGCTTCGACCCGGTCGGCGTTGCCGCGCGCACGCTCGGCGAATGCCTGCAGCTGCAGCTTGATGTGTTGCCTGGCGACACCGCGGGCCTGGCGCTGGCGCGGCAGATTGCCGCAGGCCCGCTGGAACGGCTGCCACGCAGTGGCGTCGCCGGTCTGGCCCATGAACTGAAACAGCCGCTGGATGAGGTCGAGACGGCGGTCGCCCTGCTGCGCTCGCTGGACCCGCGTCCAGGGACCCAGATCGCGCCGCTTTCGCAGGATACCTACGTGGTGCCCGACGTGGTGGTGTGGCGGCAGAACGGCATCTGGCGCGCGGCGCTGGCCGCCCATGCCGGGCCGAAGGTGGTGATCCACCGTGGCTACGAACAGCTGATCCGCCGCTGTGGCGAGGCCGACGCCGGCTACCTGCGTGGCCAGCTGCAGGAGGCGCGCTGGCTGCTGAAGGGCCTGCAGCAGCGCGGCGAAACCCTGCTGCGGGTGGTGCGCAGCCTGATCCTGCAGCAGGCCGGTTTCCTCGAGTTCGGCGAACAGGCGCTGCGTCCGCTGACCCTGCGCGAGATCGCCACCGAACTGGGCCTGCACGAGTCGACGGTGTCGCGCGCGATCGCCCGCAAGCATGTGCGCACGCCGCGGGGCACGCTGCCGCTGCGTGCCTTCTTCGCCTCGGGCATCGATACCGAAGGCGGTGGCGAGGCGTCCAGCACCGCCATCCAGGCGATGATCCGGCGCCTGATCGACGACGAAAATCCGCGCAAGCCGCTTTCTGACGCCAAGCTGGCTGACCTGCTCAAATCGTCGGGAATTCCAGTAGCGCGACGCACCGTGGCGAAGTATCGTGAAGCCATGAACATCTCCGCCTCGCACGAAAGGGTCAGAATCGCTTGACGCACCGCCGCGCCCGGCGGAGAGGTTCATTGGCACATCCGAACACAGGAGAAACCCGATGCGCATCGAAACGTTTGGCAAAGACGTCGAAGTCACCCCGGCCCTGCAGTCCTATGTGGAGGAGAAGCTGGCCCGGATCGGAAAACACTTCGACCAGCACTGCGAAGCGCGGGTGACCCTCAAGCTGCAGAAGACCGAACACCACGTCGACGCCAGCCTCAACATCCCGGGGCAGACCCTGCACGCCGAGGCCGGCGGCCAGACCATGTATGCCGCGATCGACCTGCTTGCGGACAAGCTTGACCGCCTGGTCATCAAGCACAAGGAGAAAAAACAGCAGCACGCACCGCTGCCGGTGGGCGACAATGGTGGCTGATCGCCACCGTTCCCCGCAGACATGCCCCTGACTGACCTCCTGGCGGCCGTGCAGACCCAGCTCTGCGCGGCCACCGACCGCGACAGCGTCCTGCAGGCCGCCGCCGGGTTGCTGGCCTGCCGCCAGGCCAATGCCGAACAGATCTATCTGAACCTGTGCCAGCGCGAAGCCCTGGGCAGCACCGCGATCGGCCACGGTATCGCCATCCCCCACGGCCGCGCGCCGACCCTGGACCGCCCCCGTGGCGCCCTGCTGCGCCTGGCGGCCCCGGTCGACTTCGGCGGCGATGAGCCGGTGGACCTGGTGTTCGCGATGGCCGTCCCGGCCCACTACACCCACCAGCACCTGATGCTGCTGTCCGAGCTGGCCGAGCTGTTTTCCGCGCCGGATATCCGCCAGGCCCTGCGTGAGGCCGGCGATGCCCGGGCCCTGCGCGAGGCGCTGGACATGACCCCACCTGCGAGCGCCGCATGAATACCAGCATCACCGCCCGTGAACTGTTCGAACAGCAGCGCGAGCGGCTGGGGCTGCGCTGGGCCGCAGGCAAATCCGGTGAGAAGCGCGAGCTGGAGGCCGGCAATACCGTCTCGCGGCGTCCCTCGCTGGCCGGCTACCTCAACGCCATCTATCCCAACAAGGTGCAGATCCTGGGCACCGAGGAACTGTCCTGGCTGGATGCGCTGGAACCGCGCCAGCGCTGGGAGACCATCGAAAAGATCATGCAGTCGCACCCGCTTGCGCTGGTGCTGACCCGCAACCAGGCCTGCCCGGAAGACCTGCGCGCCGCCGCCGATGAATCCGGCACGCCGCTGTGGTTGTCGCCCAAGCGCGGCCACGAACTGCTCAACCACCTGTCCTACCACCTGGCGCGCACGCTCGCACCGAGGGTGATCCTGCACGGCGTGTTCATGGAGATCTATTCCATTGGCGTGCTGATCACCGGCGAGGCCGGGTCGGGCAAGAGCGAGCTGGCACTGGAGCTGCTCAGCCGTGGTCACCGCCTGGTCGCCGACGACGCCCCCGAGTTCACCCAGATCGCCCCGGATGTACTCGACGGCACCTGCCCCGAACTGCTGCAGGACCTGCTGGAAGTGCGCGGCCTGGGCGTGCTGAACGTGCGCGAGATGTTCGGCGACACGGCTGTAAAGAAGAACAAGTACCTTCGGCTGATCGTCCACCTGACCAAGCCGATGACCGAACCCACCCCGCATGGCTACGAGCGTCTGACCGGCGACTCGGGCACCCGCCATGTGCTGGACCTGGACGTTCCGCTGATCACCCTGCCGGTGATGCCCGGCCGCAACCTGGCCGTGCTGACCGAAGCCGCCACCCGCCTGCACATCCTGCGCACCAAGGGCATTGATCCGGCGGCCATGTTCATCGCCCGCCACAGCAACCTGCTGGAACGGCGAACACCCTGATCCCCCTGCCCCTCGAAGAGCCTGTCCATGAGCACCGCAATCCCCACCGCCCCGACCCTGATCATCGTCAGCGGCCTGTCCGGCTCGGGTAAATCCGTCGCCCTGAAGACCTTCGAGGACCAGGACTACTACTGCTCGGACAACCTGCCGATCCACCTGCTGCCGGACTTCGTGCGCAGCCTGCTGGCCAACCACGACGGCAGCGCACCGCGCCGCCTGGCCGTAGGCATCGATGTCCGCGGCCAGGCCGACCTGAGCCAGCTGGGCGACTGGCGGCAGCTGGCCACCGACGCCGGCGTGGAAGTGAAGGTACTGTTCTTCGAGGCCAGCGACGAAACGGTGCTCAAGCGCTACGCCGACACCCGCCGTCGCCATCCGCTGAGCCAGCTGGGCCTGTCGCTGCCCGAAGCGATCGCCCGCGAGCGCGAACTGACCGCACCGTTGCGCCGCGAGGCCGATGCGGTGATCGATACCAGTACCCTCAACGTGCACCAGCTGCGGCGGCGGATCATCACCGAGTTCGCGATGGACCATGCCACCGGCCTGTCGCTGCTGTTCGAATCATTCGCCTACAAGCGCGGCGTACCGGCCGAGGCGGACTTCGTGTTCGATGCGCGGGTGCTGCCCAATCCACACTGGGACCCGGACCTTCGCGCGCTGAGCGGCCGCGAGCCGGGCGTGCGCGACTATCTGGAAGCACAGCCCGACGTGCAGCGTTACCTGGCCCAGCTGATGGATTTCCTGGATACCTGGCTGCCGAAACTGGGGGATGGCACCCGCAGCTACGTGACCGTGGCGTTCGGCTGCACCGGAGGCAAGCACCGCTCGGTGTTCCTGGCCGAGCGCATGGCCCGGCACGCCCGCGAGATGGGCTGGCAGGACGTGGCCACCTACCACCGCGAACAGGATTGAGGGTGGTCGGCCGGGCTGCGCCCGGCACCCACCGAGGCCAAGGCAACGGCAACGGCAACGTCAAACGCCTGCATTTCGAGGGATGCGGGGCGGTGTGGGCTGCAGGACACGCCGTGGATGAATCCCGGTCAGGCATCGAAAAAACGGAAAGGGGCGGCCCCCTTTTCAACAGGAAAGGGCCCGGACCCGAGCAACACTGAATACGGGACACAGTACCCCTCATCTGCTGCTATCGCCGATTCACCTTGACCTGTTAACGTGCAGTAATGACCTGTGGCATTCTCCTCGTAACACATCCCGGGGTCGGGACCGCCCTGCTTGACGTGGCGACCCGGCTCCTGCGGCAGTTGCCGCTGAAAACCGAAGCTTTCGAAGTACCGTTCGACGCAGACCTGGACGCCCTGCTCCCGCTCGCCTCGGCCGCTTTGCGGCGGGTCGACGGAGGTGACGGCGTGCTGATCCTGACCGACCTGTACGGCGCCAGCCCCGCCAACCTTGCCGGGCAGCTGGCCCGGCTGGGGACCCCGGTTCGCCGAGTGTCAGCGCTGAGCCTGCCGATGTTGCTGCGGGTGATGAATTATCCGGAACAGGGACTGGATCAACTGCCCGCCACAGCCGCGGCGGGTACCCGTAATGGAGCGATAGTCGACGATGCTTGAACGAGAACTCACCGTCAGCAACCGCCTGGGCCTGCATGCCCGGGCCACCGCCAAGCTGGTGCAGACCCTGGCGCCGTTCCGCTGCAACGTGACCATGGCCGCCAAGGGCCGTGAGATCAACGCCAAGAGCATCATGGGCGTGATGCTGCTGGCCGCCGGCCAGGGCACCCCGGTCACCGTGCGCATCAACGGCGAGGACGAAGCCGCCGCGATGGAAGCGGTGGTCGGCCTGTTCGAACGCCGCTTCGACGAGGACAGCTGAGCGTGCCGCGCGCACGCGCCAGCCAGGTCCTTTCCGGCCAACGGCCGGTACAGCTGCTGGCCGGCCACGGCGCCGCGCGCGGAACGGCGATGGGCCGGGCACGCGTGCGGCTGCCGCATGCGCTGGAGGTGGCCGAGCAGCGCGTGGCCGCCCACCAGGTCGAGGCCGAACTGGCGCGCCTGCACCGGGCGCTGGATGCCGCGCGTACGGAAATGCACGAGCTGCGCCAGCGCCTGCATGGCGCCCTGAACCAGGAAGTGGGCGAGTTCCTCGACCTGCACGCGCTGCTGCTGGACGACCCCGAGCTGCTGCACGGCCTGGACGAGCTGATCCGCAGCGGCCCGTACAGCGCCGGCTATGCCTTGCGCCTGCAGCGCGACCGCCTGGCCAAGGTCTTCGATGGCATGGACGATGCCTATCTGAAGAGCCGCATGGACGATCTCGACCATGTGATCGGGCGCATCCACGCCTTCCTGCAACCCGAACGGCCGTCGGCGGTGAAAGGCCTGGCCGGCGAGATCCTGGTCTGCGACAACATCGCCCCCTCCGAGCTGGCGCAGCTGCAGGCACAGGGCGTGGTCGGCATCGTCACTGCCGCCGGCAGCGCGCTGTCGCACAGCGCGATCCTGGCGCGCAGCCTGCACCTGCCCCTGATCGTCAACGTGCCGCAGCTGCTCAGCCGCATCGCCGATGGCGATGTGCTGATCATCGATGGCGCCGACGGCAGCATCACCGTCAACCCGCAGGCCGACAACCTGCGGGACTACCGCGTCCGGCTGAAGGAGCACGCGCGCGAGCAGCGCGAGCTCGGCCGCCTGCGCAGCAAGCCCAGTCGTACCCGCGACCAGGTCGACATTGCCCTGCTGGCCAATGCCGAATCGCTGGAAGACGTGACCCAGGCGCATGCACTGGGCGCACAGGGGCTCGGCCTGTACCGCACCGAATTCCTGTTCCTGCAGCGCAATGAGCTGCCGGACGAAGAAGAGCAGTTCCAGACCTACCGCGATGCCGCGCTGGGCATGAGCGGGCGGCCGGTCACCATACGCACGCTGGACCTGGGCGCGGACAAGGCCGACCGTACCGGCCTGACCCTGAGCAACGAAGAGAACCCTGCACTCGGCCTGCGCGGGGTGCGCCTGTCGCTGGCACGGCCGAAGGTGGCCGACACCCAGCTGCGCGCGATCCTGCGCGCGTCTGCGTACGGCAAGCTGCGCGTGCTGGTGCCAATGGTCAGCACCCGCGAGGAGCTGCTGGCCGTGCGCCGGCGCATGCTCAAACTGACCGAACAGCTGCGCGGCGAAGGCCACATGGTGTCCGACCATGTACCGCTGGGCGCGATGATCGAAGTCCCCGCCGCTGCGCTGGCGCTGGAGAGCTTCATCGACCTGGTCGATTTCCTGTCGATCGGCACCAACGATCTGGTGCAGTACCTGCTGGCTGCCGACCGCAACAACGAGGCGCTGGGCGAGTTGTATTCACCGCTGCACCCGGCCGTGCTGCGGCTGCTGCAGATGGTGATCGAGACCGGCGCGCGCCACCGCGTCCCGGTGGCGGTCTGCGGCGAGATGGCCGGTGATGCCCGGATGACCCCGCTGCTGCTGGCGCTGGGCCTGAGCGAGTTCAGCCTGCACCCCGGTACGTTGCTGGAGGTACGCCGTGCGATACGCGAAGCCGACCTGTCCGTGCTGCGCGCGCGCGCGCCGAAGCTGCTGGCCGCGCGCGACCGCCGCGCCATCGAACGCTGGCTGGCGCTGGTGGCGGAAACGGCCTGAGCGCCTAGGGTGGTGCCATCCGGCGGCTATGCGCTGAAACATCGCCTTGCGATAATGACGCGCTGAACACCCCTGTTGCCGCATCCTTGCCGGGATCGCGGCTTTTCTTATCCCGCGGGAGCTGCGATGGCTGAAGCTGTACGCCACGACAAGACTGCGCGCCAACTGCGGATGCTGTCCGATGCACTGGACAGCGGCCGGCTGGGCCCGGTACGTCGCCTGGTCAACACCCTGGCCCCGGCCGAGATCGGCAACCTGCTTGAATCGCTGCCGCCGGGCAAGCGCGAGGTGGTGTGGGGCCTGGTCGATCCTGAAGACGACGGCGAGGTGCTGGTCCACGTCGGCGAGGACGTGCGCGAAAGCCTGCTCGCGGACATGGACCCGGACGAGATCATCGCCGCGGTCGAAGACCTGGACATCGACGATCTGGCCGACCTGGTCGAAGACCTGCCGGATACGGTCATCGATGAAGTCCTCAAGTCGATGGACCGCGAGAACCGCGAGCGGCTGGAACAGGTGCTGTCCTATCCCGAGGACAGCGCCGGCCGCCTGATGAACCCGGACGTGGTGACCGTGCGCGCCGACGTCAACGTCGACGTCGTGCTGCGCTACCTGCGCCTGCGCGGCGAATTGCCGGACCACACCGACCACCTGTTCGTGGTCAGCCGGCGGCACCAATATCTCGGCCGGGTGTCGCTGGCGGCACTGGTGACCCACGAGGACACCACCCCGATCAACCGCCTGATCGACGACGAGCAGCCGGCCATCGACGTCGGCGAGAGCGACCAGGAAGTGGCACGGCAGTTCTCCGACCATGACTGGATCTCCGCACCGGTAGTGGACGAGAACAACATCCTCGTTGGCCGCATCACCATCGATGACGTGGTCGACATCATCCGCGGCCAGGCCGAGCACCAGGCGCTGGGCGCCGCCGGCCTGGACGAGGACGAGGACCTGTTCAGCCCGGTCTGGCGCGCCATGCGCCGCCGCCTGATGTGGCTGTCGATCAACCTGTGCACGGCCTTCCTGGCCTCCAGCGTGGTCGGCCACTTCGAGGGCACGATCGACAAGCTGGTGGCGCTGGCGGTGCTGATGCCGATCGTGGCCGGCCTGGGCGGCAATGCCGGCACCCAGGTGCTGGCGCTGATGGTGCGTGGCCTGGCGTTGGGCCAGGTGGGCGCCTCCAACGCGCGCACGCTGCTGTGGAAGGAAGTGCGGGTGGCCGCGCTCAACGGCCTGCTGCTCGGCTCGATACTGGGGCTGATCGTGCTGCTCTGGTTCCACTCGCCCGGACTGTCGGCGGTGATCGCCATCGCGCTGACCTGCAATCTGCTGTTCGCGGCACTGGCCGGCGTGCTGGTGCCGCTGACCCTGAAACGCTTCGGCTTCGACCCGGCGCTGGCCAGTGGCATCTTCCTGACTGCCGTGACCGACTCGATGGGCTTCTTCACCTTCCTCGGCCTGGCCACGCTGGTGCTGCTGCACTGATCCCTGCCGGGCCGGATCCCCGCAACGCGGAGCTCCGACCCACACCAAGACCCAGGGTCGGATCCCCGCAGCGCGGGGCTCTGACCCGATTCCAACTGGACCCTCATGGCCACCACGATCGAAAACTATTTCCAGCCCGGCTGGCGCGACCAGCAGCACACCTGCCCGGCCTGCGAATGGAAGGGCAGCTCGCGTGCCATGGAGATGGAGCTGGACGAGGACGCCACCGAGTACGACTGCCCGGTCTGCGAAAACCCGTTGCTGGTGGTGCTGCACCCGGACATGGCGCAGGTGCAGGCCGCCGCCGCCAGCGGCAATGCCGAAGCCCAGGAACAGCTGGACATCATCGCCAGCTTCCCGCGCCCGCAGTGATGCGGCGCATGATGCCGCGTTGACCTGCGGCGGACTAGGATGCGACTGAACCCACCGCTCCGGGAACGTCGATGGTCCGTACGATGATGCGCTGGCTGCCGATGCTGGCGATCCTGATGATGGCCGGCTGCGCCTCGCACCCGGACAGCGCACGTGGCCGCTTCGAATCGCGTGCGGTGAAAGTGGATGGCCGTACCGCCTATTACCAGGTGTTCATTCCGGCAACCGCGGCGCGCACGCCTGGCGCGCTGCCGGTGGTGCTGTTCCTGCATGGATCCGGCGAGCGTGGCGGCGACGGCGTCAAGCAGACCCATGCCGGGCTGGGGCCGCACCTGCGCAGGCACGCGGCCGACTTCCCCGCGTTGGCCGTATTCCCGCAGGTGCCGGGCCGCCAGGAATGGAGCGGGCGCAACAACCGCGTTGCGCTGGCCGCCCTGGACGCCACCATCGCCGAGTTCGGTGCCGATCCCTCGCGGCAGTACCTGACCGGGATGTCGATGGGCGGCTATGGCAGCTGGAACATCGCGCTGGATCAACCCGGGCGCTTCGCCGCGATCGTGCCGGTATGCGGCGCAGTGCTGGCGCCGCGTGCGGTGCGTCCGACCCTGTTCGTCGAACAGGTGGCCCAGGAATCCGATCCGTATGCCGCGATCGCCAAGCGGCTTCGGCACACACCGATCTGGATCTTCCATGGTGCGCTGGATGACGTGGTGCCGCCGGATGACGACCGCCGGTTGCACGCCGCATTCCAGAACGCCAACGCGCGTGACGTGCGCTACACCGAATACCCCGAAGGCAACCACAATGCCTGGGACGCCACCTACGCCGACCCGGCAATGTGGGCATGGCTGTTCGCGCAGAAGCGCTGAGCCATGGCTTCTGCTGGGAAACACCTGTGGGTGGATGCCAACCGTTGATCGGCTTGGGTATTGGTGGGTGCCGACCGTTGGTCGGCTCGGGTATTGGTGGGTGCCGACCGTTGGTCGGCACTATCTCTCCGCTTCGGGGTAATCCATTGCTTGGTACCTCCCATCGATCTCCCATCGGCACCAGGCATACGGATACTCTGCCACGCAGCTCGCCAAGTTCGCCCTGACCGGGTTGGCGACGATGTACATCGCATGGCGAAACAGTGATTCTTCAGAACGAATGGCGTGATCGTGATAGCTCGATTGCCAAAATGGTCCTGTCTTGCCCAGCGTGCGGTTGATCCGCAATGCACTGCTCGATTTGAAGCGTTGCATGATGTAGTCCAGCGAGAACGCACGGATCTCCACAAGCCAATGGATGTGGTCCGGCATGACCACATAGGCAAGTGAGTGCGTCAGGCCATCATCATCAATGCGACGGAACACATCCATCACCTCCTGTGCCGCAGTGGCATCATCGAAGTAGCGTCGACGTTCCTGGGTGACGGTGGTCAGGATGTAGGATTGCCCGATCCGGGAATGGCGGCCAAGGCGTAGGCGTGCGCGGTTCATGGGCCCAAGCGTGCGCCTGCCGGTATCCCTCTTCTATCGGGCAACCACGTCAGTACAGGTAGGCCCGAAACCATTCAATGGCCAGGCCCGCACTTCACCGCACTGATGGTTCAGTGCCGACCAACGGTCGGCACCCACCGGATCGGCTGAGAACAGATCAGCCGTGCCGACCAACGGTCCGCACCCACCGGGTCGGATAAGGACAGATCAGCCGTGCCGACCAACGGTCGGCACCCACCAAAGTGGTCAGCCCAGCAAGGTTTCCAGCACGGCCATGCGCACGGCGACCCCGTTGGCGACCTGGCGTAGCACCCACGATTGCGGGCCATCGGCCACGTCGTCGGTCACTTCCACGCCGCGGTTGATCGGACCCGGGTGCAGTACCGCAGCGTCCTTGCCGGCACGCGCCAGGCGCGCGCGGGTCAGGCCGTACTGCGCGTGGTACTGCTCCAGCGACGGCACCAGGCCTTCTTCCATGCGCTCGCGCTGCAGGCGCAGCATCATCAGCGCGTCGACGCCTTCCAGCATCGCGTCGAAATCATCGCCGACCACGCAGCCCTTCAGGGTCTCGTCGTCCGGCAGCAGCGACTGCGGGCCGCACACGCGGATCTCGCCCACGCCCAGCGTGCGCAGCGCATGCAGGTCGGTGCGCGCCACGCGCGAATGCTTCACGTCGCCGACGATCACCACCTTCAGCTTCGAGAAATCCGGGCCCTTGGCCTGGCGCAGGGTCAGCATGTCGAGCAGACCCTGGGTCGGGTGCGCGCTGCGGCCGTCGCCGGCATTGATCAGCGCGGTGCCCTCGCCCGCGGCGTCGGCCAGCGCGGCCACGGCGCCGTCATCGGGGTGTCGCACCACGAAGCCGCGCACGCCCATCGCTTCCAGGTTGCGCAGCGTGTCGCAGGCGGTTTCGCCCTTGCGCGTGGACGAGGTCGAGGCATCGAAGTTCAGCACATCGGCCCCGAGGCGCTGCGCGGCCAGCTGGAACGAGCTGCGGGTGCGCGTGGACGGCTCGAAGAACAGCGTGCACACCGCCGAACCAGCCAGCACGTGGCGCTTGTTGCCGACACGGCCGACCGCGGCGTCGCGGATCTGCCCTGCCCGATCGAGCAACTGCAGCAGGGTTTCGCGCGGCAGGCCCTCCAGGGTCAGCAGGTGGCGCAGGCGTCCGGAGGCATCGATTTGCTGGGCAGTCATGGCGGGAGTCGTGCAGTCAGGGAATGGGGGTGGCGTCGTCGGGGGACGACAGCCAGCGGTCGATGATCACCGCTGCGGCAACGGCGTCGAGAGCGGCCGCATCACGGCGGCGCTTGCGCCCTTCGGCGCGCTCGACGGCGAAGCGGCGTGCGGCCTCGACCGAGCTGGAACGCTCGTCGATCATCACCACCGGCAGCTTGAAGCGTTCCCGCAGCTGGCGGGCAAAGCCCTGCGCACGCTTGCGGTTGGGCTGGTCCTGGCCGTCCAGGGTCAGCGGGTCGCCGACCACCAGGCCGTCGGGCTTCCATTCCTTGAGCAGGCGTTCAATCGCGGTCCAGTCCGGGCCGTTGCCGTGCACATCGACCACCGCCACCGCGCGCGCATGCGCGGCGAAGGCACTGCCGATGGCCACGCCGATCCGCCGCGAGCCGACATCAAAACCCAGAACGGTGCCGTCACGGCGAATCGCCGGCGCAGCAGGAACCGGGGCGGGCGTGATGGGCTCAGACATGGCCGCTGTAGTCGGTCAGCCGGAACAGGTCCACGCCGATGCGCGAAGCCGCCCCCTGCCAGCGCTGCTCCAGCGGCAGCTGGAACACCAGCTCGGCATCGGCCGGCACGGTCAGCCAGCTGTTCTCGGACAGCTCGCTTTCCAGCTGCCCTGCGCCCCAACCGGCACAGCCGAGGGTGACCACCGCATTGGCCGGGCCTTCGCCACGCGCCATCGCTTCGAGGATGTCGCGCGAGGTGGTCAGGTACAGGCCGTCGCCCACGGTCAGGCTGGAATCCCACGCGCGCGCGTCGTCGTGGATGACGAAGCCGCGTTCGGGATGCACCGGACCGCCATTGAGCACCATGCGCGCCTGCAGCTCGCCATCACCGGTGGTGATGTCCATCTGCGCAAGCACTTCACCCAGCGTGTATTCGGAAGGCTGGTTGACCAGTACGCCCATCGCCCCGTTCTCGTCGTGCTGGCAGATCAGCGCGACGCTGCGGGCAAAGGTCGCGTCGAGCAGCGACGGCAGCGCGACGAGCAGGTGATCGGCAAGGGAGGTCGGCATTACAGGCATGGGCCCATTCTACCTGCTGGGGGCGGGATGGTCGCGCGATGGCGCCGAACCGCGATGGGCTAGGATGGTGCTTTGCCACGGAAGGTCATTGATGCCATCTTCATCGCCCCTGACCCTGCCGGCACGCAGCGCCATCGTCCTGATCGCCCTGCTGCAGGGCCTGATGCTTTACGCCGCGCAGGAGCTGTCCGATGCCTGGCCCTTCCGCGATATCGGCTGGCGCTATTGCTGGTACGCCTGGGTGCTGGCCATTCCCAGCGCAGTGGCGCTGAGCCTGGTCGAGCTGGGCCAGCGCCGCCTGTGGCTGCAGGCCGTGCTTGGCTCGACGGTGGTGCTGGCGCTGGCCGGCTGGATCGGCTGGAACCTCAATGGCGAAACCGCACTGGAATCGGGCGCGCTGCAGTTTCCGTTGACCCTGGGCATGGGCGTGGCGGTGTTCGTGGCCCTGCCCTGGTGGCAGTTCCAGCTGCAGCATGGGCACTGGCGCGCCAGCTACCCCGAGTTGTTCGAGCGCGCCTGGCAGAACGGTTTGACCCTCGCTTTGGCGGCGCTGTTCACCGGGCTGACCTGGCTGCTGCTGTGGCTGTGGGCAGCGCTGTTCCAGCTGCTGGACGTGAATGTCTTCCGCGACCTGTTCCGGCAGGACGCTTTCATCGCACTGGCCACCGGCAGCCTGGCCGGGTTCGGCGTGCTGATCGGGCGCACCCAGCACCGCGCGATCCAGATCACCCGCCAGGTGCTGTTCGCGATCTGCCGCGGGCTGCTGCCGCTGCTGTCGTTCATCGCCGTATTGTTCGTGCTGAGCCTGCCGCTTACCGGGCTGGAACCGCTGTGGAAGACCCGTTCGGCCGCCAGCCTGCTGGTGGTGGTGTCGCTGCTGCTGGTGACGTTCACCAATGCGGTCTACCAGCAGGGGGAAGACAGTGTCTCCTACCCTCTGGTGCTGCGCAGGCTGGTCGAAGCCAGCC
The DNA here is from genome assembly GCF_001580555.1 of Stenotrophomonas sp. DDT-1. Lineage (NCBI taxonomy): Bacteria > Pseudomonadati > Pseudomonadota > Gammaproteobacteria > Lysobacterales > Lysobacteraceae > Stenotrophomonas > Stenotrophomonas sp. DDT-1. The sequence continues at coordinate 37,108 of NZ_LEKR01000027.1, read as the reverse complement.
TGCTGACACTGCCGGTTTACGCCGCGCTGGCACTGTATGCATTGGGCCTGCGCGTGGCGCAGTACGGCTGGACCCTGGATCGCTTCTGGGCGGTACTCGTCGCATTGGCCACGGCCGGCTATGCCGTGGGCTACGCGCTGGCGGTGCTGCGCCGGCAGCGCCGCTGGCTGCAGATGCTGGAGCCGGTCAACCGCTGGATGTGCTGGGCGGTGCTGGCACTGGCCCTGCTGGGCAACTCGCCCCTGCTGGACCCGGTGCGGCTGACCCTGTCCAGCCAACTGGAGCGGCTGCGCGCGGACCCGCCGGCGATCACCAGCAGCGACGTCAACGTGCTGCGCTTCGATCTGGGGCGCCGTGGCGTGCAGGCGCTGCGCGAACTGCAGCGCGATCCGGCCATCACCGCTGATGCCAACGCGCCACAGGTGATCGCTGCAGCACTGGCACGCACCTCACGCTGGGACGACGGCCATCGCCTCGACAAGGGGCCGCAGGACGTCGCCGCGCTTCAGCGCGCGCTGAAGCTGGCCAAGGGATCCAGTTCGCCACCGGACGACTGGTGGAAAGCTCTGGCCACCCGATCGATCAATGGCGAATCCTGCGCCCAGAGCGAGCGCGACTGCCTGATCGTGCATCGCGACCTGGACGGCGATGGTACCGGCGAGGTGCTGCTGTGCGAGCTGAACACCCACCGTGGACCGGACTGCGTACTGTACGCACGTGGCAAGGATTCGCAGTGGCGCCGGGCCGGTGCGCTGTTCGGCACCGTCAGCGGCCAGGCCGAGACGATCAACCAGGCCCTGCGTGACGGCAGACTCACGCTCATTCCACCGCGCTGGCCGATGCTGTCCATCGGCGGGCACCCTGCGGTGGCCATCGATCCCGAATCCGAATCCGATTCCAACGAGCCTTCCCCATGAGCGGCTACTGCCTCATCGCCCCGGGCCATCCGGTGCACGACTATTACCACGCCAACGAGTACGGCTTCCCGCAGCGTGACGAGCGCGAGCTGTTCGAGCGACTGGTGCTGGAAATCAACCAGGCCGGCCTGAGCTGGGAAACGATCCTGAAGAAGCGCGAGGGCTTCCGCGCGGCCTACGACGGCTTCGATGTCGACCGCGTGGCGGCGTATGCCGAGCAGGACATCGAGCGCCTGCTGTCGGACGCGGGCATCATCCGCAACCGGCTGAAGGTGCTGGCGGCGATCCACAACGCGCAGGTGATCCAGCAGCTGCGGGCCAGCCATGGCAGCTTCGCGGCGTGGCTGGATGCGCACCACCCGCGCAGCAAGGCCGACTGGGTGAAGCTGTTCAAGAAGACGTTCCGCTTCACCGGCGGCGAGATCACCGGCGAATTCCTGATGAGCCTGGGCTACCTGCCCGGTGCGCACGCCGAAGATTGCCCGGTGCATTCGCGGCTGCTGATGCTGTCACCGCCGTGGTTGAAGGCCGCCGCCCGCTGATGGATATCCGCCGGGCATGGCCCGGCGCTACCGGAACCGCCACGTAGTAGCGCCGGGCCATGCCCGGCGAACGCGGAGAGCGCGATCACACGCCCATGTAGCGGCCGGGGCGGTGGTTGAACATCAGCACGAGGCTGAGCACCACCGCGCCGATGGCCGAGTACAGCACCTTCGATGGCGACAACACGAAGAACGCGGCCACCATCAGGCAGGCATCGTAGGACATCTGCACCTTGCCCGCGCTCCAGCCACGGGTGCGCTGCAGGTACACCGCCAGGATGCCGATGCCGCCAAGGCTTGCACGGTGGCGGATGAAAAAGAGGATGCCCAGGCCGGACAACGCACCGCCGACGATCGCCGAGTAAAGCGGGTTGATGTGCGAGAAGTCGATCCAGCGCGGCAGCAGGTCGGTCAGCACGCCACAGGCGGTGACCGCGGCGAAGGTCTTCAGGGTGAATTCCCAGCCCATGCGCCGCAGCGCCACCCAGTAGAACGGCAGGTTGACCAGCACGAACACCAGGCCGAAGTTCCAGCCCATCGCGTAGTGCAGCAGGAACGCCATGCCCGCCATGCCGCCGATCATCAGCCCGCCCTTGGCGAAGATGGCCAGGCCCAGCGAGGCCACCATCGTGGCCAGCACCATGCCCTGCACGTCCTCGGCGATCGAGTGACGCAGCGCTTTTTCGTCGGCAGTGGTGCCGGCACTGTCGGGCGGCGGGGTCAGCGGACCGGCGGTGACCAGGTGGCCGTCAGCGTCGTCGCACGGCGCGGGGCCATGGGAGGGAAGGGACATGCGGGTGGGGGAACAGCGGGTGGGGAGCGGTATTAGACACGATCTGCATGACAGTTGCAGATGAAATCGTTCAGCCACCCTCGCCCATTCAGGTTATTCCGGGACTGCGACGGGCAGCACGGCCAGCATGTCCTCGCCATCGTCGTCCATCCCGGTCTCGACGAATCCGAAGCTGCCATAGAAGGCGCCGGCCACCGGATTGCGCGGGTTGTAGCAGATCTCGATCTCGGCCAGCCCGGGCGTGGCCCGGATCTGCGCCAGCGCCAGTTCCAGCGCACGTCGACCGATGCCACGGCCCTGCCAGCGTTGATCGACCATGAAGCGCCAGATCGACATCCGCTGCGGCGTCTCCGGCACCCACATGAAGAACCCGACCCACTCGCCATCGGCACGGATGGCGCGGGTCTGGTAGCCGGGATGGAATGCCGCCTGCACCAGCGACCAAGTATTGCTGGCCACGAAACCCTGCTGCGCCTCGCTGACCTCGAGATCGCACACCGCCTCGTAGTTGTCGGGAGTGATCGCTTCCAGCGTGACCTGCATGCGAGCGTCCTGCCTGGGGATGGACGCCCAGTCTGCCCGCCCCCTGCATCCCTTGGGACGATGCTGCCGACAACCGTTCAGCGCAGGGTTGCCTGCTCAACCCTTGCCGGCCAGGTGATGCGCCACCAGCGCGTTGGCATGGCCATGGCCCAGCCCATGCTCACTTTTCAGGAAGCTGACCAGTTCCATGTGTTTCAGGCCCTTCTTCCCCGCCAGCAGCCCGAACCAGTGCGTCACCGGCTGCCCGTAGGTCTTCTCGATGGAGGGGAAGTACGAGGCCGGGCCTTTCGGCTTGGTGTCAGTGCTCATGTGCAGCTCCCGTTGAAGTCATTCATTCGACGAACCACAGTCCCTGAAATCGACATACCCACACGTTTGACCCGGTGCCGACCAACGGTCGGCACCCACCAAAGCAGAATGCCGTTCCAACAGCTCGCGGGAAACTGTCGAAGGCGGGGTGGCTCAGGTTGCGGGGCGTGAGCGCCATGGGCCCGAGGCATGCCTCGGGCGGGTTGGGCAGGACGCCCAACCCCGGTCTTGCCGTGTGCGCAGGACAGCGCACACGAGCAAGCGCGACCGAGCCACACGGACGGCGTCCCCCTCAACCGGACCCACCCCGCCATCCCACGGAATGCACGCATTTGACGTTGACGTTGCCTCGGCTTGAAGCAGGTGCCGGGCGCAGCCCGGCCGTATCATTCCCGCATGCCCCGCGAAAATCTCAACGACCTGCAGGCCTTCGTCCACGTTGCCCGCGAGGGCAGCTTCACCAAGGCTGCCGCCCAGCTGGGCGTGTCCCAGTCCGCGCTCAGCCATGCCATGCGCGGACTGGAGCAGCGCCTGGGCGTGCGCCTGCTGACCCGCACCACCCGCAGCGTCTCGACCACCGAAGCCGGTGCCCGCCTGCTCGATACCCTGGCCCCGCGCCTGGCCGAGATCGAGGACGGGCTGGCCGCGCTGGCCGAGTACCGTGAACGCCCGGCCGGCACCATCCGTATCAATGCCACCGGCCACGCCGCCGAGTACATCGCCTGGCCCAGGCTGGCGCCGCTGCTGCAGCAGTATCCGGATTTGAAGGTGGAACTGGCGGCCGACTACGGGTTGGCCGACATCGTGGCCGAGCGCTACGACATCGGCATCCGCCTGGGCGAGCGGCTGGCGCGCGACATGATCGCCGTACCGATCAGCCCGCCGCTGCGCATGCGCGTGGTCGGGGCGCCCAGCTACTTCCGCCAGCACGTGGTGCCGCGGCATCCAGACGACCTGGCCGGGCACAACTGCGTGACCCTGCGGCTGCCCACGCATGGTGGGCTGATGCCGTGGGATTTCGGCCAGGACGGCAATGAACTGAGCGTGCGCGTGAGCGGCCAGTGGACGTTCAACACCATGGGCATGACCCGCACCGCTGCGCTGGCAGGCAGCGGATTGGCCTGGCTGCCGGAAGACCAGGTGCAGCCGATGCTGGACGATGGCCGGCTGCAATCAGTGCTGGACGACTGGTGCCCGCACTTCGATGGCTACTACGCGTACTACCCTTCGCGCCGCCACGTGACCGTGGCGATGCGGACGGTGCTTGATGCGCTGCGCGGGCCGATGGGGTGAGGGTCAAGGAGTGCGGACCAACGGTCCGCACCCGCCGGGTGGTCAGCCCTTGGCCTGCGCCGCACGCTGCGCGTTGTAGCGCTCGCCGACGATCGACACTTCATCCAGCGCCTGTGCGATGCGCTGCAGTTCTTCCGGTGCCAGCTGCAGGTCGGCCGCGCCCAGGTTCTCTTCCAGGCGATGAACCTTGGTGGTGCCCGGAATCGGCACGATCCACGGTGCCTGCGCGAGCAGCCAGGCCAGTGCGACCTGCGCAGGCGTTGCACCGCGCGCTGCCGCAATCGTGCTGATGCGATCCACCAGCGCCTGATTGGCGCGGCGCGCCTCCACTTCGAAACGCGGCACGCTGTTACGGAAGTCGTTGGCGTCGAAGGTGGTATCGGCGTTGATCGCACCGGTCAGGAAGCCGCGGCCCAGCGGGCTGAACGGCACGAAGCCGATACCCAGCTCCTGCAGCGTCGGCAGCAGCTCACGCTCCGGTTCGCGCCACCACAGCGAGTACTCGCTCTGCACGGCGGTGACCGGCTGCACCGCATGCGCGCGACGCACGGTGGCAGCGCTCGCCTCGGACAGGCCGAAGTGGCCGACCTTGCCCTCGGCGATCAGGTCGCGTACGGTACCGGCCACATCCTCGATCGGCACGTTCGGGTCGACGCGGTGCTGGTAGAACAGATCGATATGGTCGGTCCGCAGGCGCTTGAGGCTGGCTTCGGCCACGGCACGGATGTTCTCCGGGCGGCTGTCCAGGCCGGCATCGGTGCGCGCATCCTTGAAGCCAAACTTGGTGGCGATCACCAGCCTGTCGCGGTAGGGCACCAAGGCCTGCCCGAGCAGGTCTTCGTTGGTGTACGGGCCGTACACCTCGGCGGTGTCGAAGAAGGTCACGCCGCGCTCGACGGCGGCGTGCAGCAGGGCAATGCCCTGGCTCGGTTCGACCGGCTGGCCGTAGGCATGGGTCAGGCCCATGCAACCCAGGCCCAGGGCGGAAACCTTCAGGCCGCTGCGGCCGAGTTCACGTGTCTGCATCGTCGTACTCCAGAGGGGGAATGCTGACGATACGCCTACGGTGGCGATGGATTGAGCCGGCTGGACCGCAGTCGGTCATGACTGGAATTCATCAATCCGGTCATGACCGTTGCCGGTCAGGTCAGCGGATTTCGGAGATCTCCACCCCATCCAGCCCCTGCGACAGGGTCCGCGCGTCGCCGCCCTGGCTGAGCTTGATGCGCAGGCGCACCTCGTTCTGCGAATCGGCGTAACGCAGCGCGTCCTCGTAGCTGATCTCGCCCGCCTGGTACAGCTCGAACAGGCTCTGGTCGAAGGTCTTCATGCCCAGCTGGACCGAGTCCTTCATCACTTCCTTCAGCTTGTGGATCTCGCCGTCGCGGATGTAGTCCTGTACCAGTGGCGTGCCCAGCAGGATCTCCATCGCGACCTTGCGCGAGCGGCCATCGGGCGACGGCACCAGCTGCTGCGCGACCACGCCCTTGAGGTTCAGCGACAGGTCCATCAACAGCTGGTTGCGGCGGTCTTCCGGGAAGAAGTTGACGATGCGGTCCATCGCCTGGTTGGCATTGTTGGCATGCAGCGTGGCCAGCACCAGGTGGCCGGTTTCGGCGAACGCGATGGCGTGGTCCATGCCTTCGCGGGTACGCACCTCGCCGATCATGATCACGTCCGGCGCCTGGCGCAGGGTGTTCTTCAGCGCAGCTTCCCAGCTGTCGGTATCGATGCCGACTTCGCGCTGGGTGATGATGCAGCCCTCGTGCTTGTGCACGAATTCGATCGGGTCTTCGATGGTGATGATGTGGCCGGTTGAGTTCTGGTTGCGGTAACCGATCATCGCCGCCAGCGAAGTCGATTTACCGGTACCGGTGGCACCGACGAACAGGATGATGCCGCGCTTGGTCATCGCCAGCGTCTTGATGATCGGCGGCAGGCTCAGCTCTTCCACGGTCGGAATGCGCGTCTCGATGCGACGCAGCACCATGCCGACCTGGTTGCGCTGGTAGAAGCAGCTCACGCGGAAACGGCCGACACCGGACAGGCCGATGGCGAAGTTGCATTCGTGGGTCTTCTCGAATTCCTCGCGCTGCGCCGGGGTCATCACGTTGAGGACCAGGTCGCGGCTCTGCTGCGGCGTCAGTGGGGTCTGGGTGATCGGCGAGATCTTGCCGTTGACCTTCATCGCCGGTGGCATGCCGGCCGTGATGAACAGGTCCGAGGCGCGCTGGTGCGCCATCAGCTTGAGGAACGAAGTGAAATCGATGGTGGTCGCGGTGCTGTTCACGGCGGGCTCCCAAGAGGGCATGTACCAGGAAACGATCGGTGGAGGAAACGGCACGGGGACGGCGCCGCACTGGTGCACGCCGCCCGTCGCTGTCCCGCCTTACTCGAACAGGCGCTTGTCCTTGGCGTACTCGCGGGCCTGGTTGCGGGTGATCAGGCTGCGCTTGACCAGGTCCTGCAGGTGCTGGTCCAGGGTCATCATGCCGTACTGCTGGCCGGTCTGGATGGCCGAGTACATCTGCGCCACCTTGTCCTCGCGGATCAGGTTGCGGATGGCCGGGGTGCCGACCATGATTTCCCACGCCGCGGTCCGGCCGCCGCCGACCTTCTTCAGCAGTGCCTGCGAGATCACCGCACGCAGCGACTCGGACAACATCGAACGCACCATCGGCTTTTCGCCAGCAGGGAACACGTCGATGATACGGTCGATGGTCTTGGCCGCCGAACTGGTGTGCAGGGTGCCGAACACCAGGTGGCCGGTTTCCGCGGCGGTCAGTGCCAGGCGGATGGTTTCCAGGTCGCGGAGTTCGCCGACCAGGATGATGTCCGGGTCCTCACGCAGTGCCGAGCGCAGTGCTTCGTTGAAGCCATGCGTGTCACGGTGCACTTCGCGCTGGTTGATCAGGCACTTCTGCGAGGTGTGCACGAATTCGATCGGATCCTCGACGGTGAGGATGTGGCCGTATTCGTTCTTGTTGATGTAGTCGATCATCGCCGCGAGCGTGGTCGACTTGCCCGAGCCGGTCGGGCCGGTCACCAGGATCAGGCCCTGCGGTTGCTGGATCACCTCGCGGAACAGCGGCGGGCAGGCCAGGTCCTCAAGGGTGAGCACCTCGGACGGAATGGTACGGAACACCGCACCGGCGCCGCGGTTCTGGTTGAACGCGTTCACACGGAAGCGCGCCAGCGACGGGATCTCGAAGGAGAAGTCCACTTCGAGGAATTCCTCGTAATCGCGGCGCTGCTTGTCGGACATGATGTCGTACACCAGCGCGTGGACCTGCTTGTGGTCCAGGGCCGGGATGTTGATCCGGCGAACGTCGCCGTCCACGCGGATCATCGGCGGCAGGCCTGCAGACAGGTGCAGGTCGGACGCTTTGTTCTTTACGGAAAACGCCAGCAGTTCGGCGATATCCATGAGCGGCTACTCCCCAATAACGGCTTCGACTGGAAGGATCTTTCCCCGGGCGGCAGTATAGCCTCCTGATTCAACGGAACGCGTTACGTGGCCACTCCCCTGCCCCAGATCCTGAGCAACCTGCATGCCGCCGCCGAGGCGGCCGGCCGGTCCGATCCGCGCCTGCTGGCGGTTTCCAAGACCCAACCGGCCGAGGCCGTGGCCGCGCTGGCCGCACAGGGCCAGCAGGCCTTCGGCGAAAACTATGTGCAGGAAGCGCTGGCCAAGATGCAGGCGCTGCAGCACCTGGCGCTGGAGTGGCACCTGATCGGCCACCTGCAGTCGAACAAGGCCGAGGCCGTGGCCACCCACTTCGACTGGGTGCAGAGCGTGGACCGGCCCAAGCTGGTAACGGCGCTGGCGCGCCATCGCCCGGCCGCACGCGGCCCGCTGAATGTGCTGATCCAGGTCAACATCGACGATGAATCCAGCAAGCACGGCTGTGCTCCGGAAGAAGTGGACGCACTGGCCGCGGCGATTGCCGCCGAGCCCACCCTGCGCCTGCGTGGCCTGATGGCGATTCCTGCGCCGTGGCCCGAGGTGGAGCGCCGTCGGGATGCGTTCGTGCGCATGCGCACACTCTTCCAGTCGCTGGCCGCCCAACATGCACAGGTCGACACGCTGTCGATGGGCATGAGCAGCGACTACGCCGACGCCATCGCCGAGGGCGCCACCCTGGTGCGCATCGGCACCGCCCTGTTCGGCGCGCGCCCGCGCCCGGCCTGATTTTCCAAGGAGACATCCATGGCAGCTGATTCCATCACCTTCATCGGCGGCGGCAACATGGCGCGCAGCCTGATCGCCGGTCTGATCCGCCAGGGCGTGCCCGCCGCGCACATCCATGTGGCCGAACCGGTTGCAGCGCTGCGCGAGTCGCTGGCTGCCGACTTCGGCGTGCAGGTACACGACAACGCCACCGATGCCGCCGCACAGGGCAGCACCTGGCTGCTGGCGGTGAAGCCGCAGGTGCTGCGTGAGGTCTGCCAATCGCTGCAGGCACTGGCCCAGGCAAACCGGCCACTGGTGGTGTCGATCGCTGCCGGCATCACCAGCGCACAGCTGGAGCGCTGGCTGGGTGGCAACCTGCCGGTGGTGCGCGCGATGCCCAATACCCCCGCTCTGCTCGGCGCCGGCGTGACCGGCCTGTATGCCACGCCCTCGGTGGATGCACAGCAGCACGCGCAGGCAGAACAGGTGCTGGCCAGTGCCGGGCGCACTGTGTGGATCGAACGCGAGGCACTGATGGATTCGGTCACCGCCGTGTCTGGCAGCGGGCCGGCCTATGTGTTCCTGCTGGCCGAAGCGATGGAAGCAGCGGGCATTGCCCAGGGCCTGCCGGCCGACGCCGCGCGCACGCTGGTGGTGCAGACCCTGCTGGGCGCCTCGCGCATGCTGGATGAGGCCGGTGAGAGCCCCGCAGAGCTGCGCCGCCGCGTGACGTCACCCAACGGCACTACCCAGGCCGCGATCGAGAGCTTCCAGGCTGGCGGCTTCGAGGCACTGGTGGACAATGCACTGCGCGCCGCGCAGGTGCGTGGACAGGAATTGTCTGCGGCGAATGATTGATCCCGATGTGTGCCGACCAACGGTCGGCACCTACCATCATCCACGCATGGCGTGGATGTTCATTGCCCCAACGTGGCCATGACGAAATCCACGAAGCACTGCAAACGCGGGCGCGGGCGTCGATCGGGCAGGTAGATCAGGTGCATCGGCCGCGGTTCGGGCAGGTAGTCGCGCAGCAGCGGCTTCAACCGCCCCGCTGCGATCTCCGCCGCCAGCAGTGCGGTGGGCTGCAGTATCAGCCCGGCCCCGGCCACGGCGGCTTCGCGCAACGCGAAGCCATCGTTGCTGCTCAGCCGTGCCTCCCAGTCGACCTGTTCGCCGTTGGCCAACTGCCAGCCATGCCCGCCGCGCCAGGCCACGTGGCTCAGGCAGTCGTGCCCCTGCAGGTCATCCGGTGTTCGCGGCGTGCCGCGCCTGCGCAGGTAAGACGGCGCCGCGCACAGGCTCATCGCATACGGCGGCAGCGGCCGCGCCACCACTTCCTGCGATGGCAACGGCCCGACCCGGATCGCCGCGTCGAAGCCATCTTCGATCAGGTCCACGCGGCGGTTGCTCAGGTCAAGCTCGATATTCAACTGCGGCTGCGCGCGCAGCAGGCCGGCCAGCTGCGGCGCCAGCACGCAGCTGCCCCAGGTGGTGGGCGCGCTGACCCGCAACAGGCCACGCGGCTGTACCTGCAGGCCGGCCACATCGGCCTCGGCCTGCTGCACCTGCTCCAGCACCTGCCGGCACCCGGCCAGGTAGGCGCTGCCGGCTTCGGTCAAGCGCTGGCGGCGGGTGTTCCGTTGCAGCAACGCGGTGCCCAGATGTGCTTCCAACTGCTGGATGTACTTGCCCACCATCACCGCCGACACCTGCAGCTGTTCGGCGGCCCCTGCAAAGCTGCCGCGCTCGGCCACGGCGACGAAGGCCTGCATGCAGCGAAGGGTATCCATTGCTAATCCAGAGTTAGGAATCTGCGAATCATACGCCGCTTACCTAACCCCGCTGTGACGACGCAGACTGCGCTCACTCCCACACGCAAGGAACGGCCATGAAGATCCTCCTCGTCGGTGCCAGTGGCACCCTCGGCCAGGCAGTCGCCCGTCAGCTCGGCCAACAGCATCAGATTCTCGCCGCCGGCCGCCACAGTGGCGAACTGCGCGTGGACCTGACCGACGACGCCAGCGTCGCCGCGCTGTTTGCGCGTACCGGTGCAGTCGATGCGGTGATCTCCACCGCCGGCAAGTTGCACTTCGGTCCGCTGCAGGACATGACGCCCGAGCAGTTCAACCTGGGCCTGCAGGACAAGCTGCTGGGCCAGGTGCGGCTGGCACTGGCCGCCCAGCACCATCTCAACAGTGGCGGCTCGATCACCCTGACCAGCGGCATCGTCAGCGCACAACCGATCCGCGCCGGCGTCAACGCCACCGCAGTGAATGCCGCACTGGAAGGCTTCGTGCGCGCCGCCGCACTGGAACTGCTCCCGCGCGGCCTGCGCATCAACGTGGTCAGCCCGAACGTACTGATCGAATCGATGGCGGCCTACGGCCCCTACTTCCCGGGCTTCGAAGCGGTAAGCGCGCAACGCGCCGCACTGGCCTTCCAGCGTGCAGTGGAAGGCATCCAGAGCGGCGAGACGATCACGGCCTGGTAAGAAAAAGGGGACGGAGGGGATTAAGTCGTTTTCGTCCGCCGGGCATGGCCCGGCGCTACCGGGAGCGCGTCCCCTTTTTCATTCCCAGCGCATCGGGCCGTCGCCGAGTTCGCCGAGGACGTCGCCGGGGTTGGCCAGGCGGCAACGCTGCAGCGACAGGCAGCCACAGCCGATGCAGCCGGTCAGTTCATCGCGCAGCAGCTGCAGCATGTGGATGCGCTCTTCCAGCTCGGTGCGCCAGCGCGCGGACAGCTTGGCCCAGTCAGCCTTGGTCGGTGCACGGCCTTCAGGCAGGCTCTCGAAGGCGCGGCCGACCGCTTCCAGGGGCATGCCCACCCGCTGCGCAACGCGGATCACTGCCAGCCGGCGCAGCACGTCGCGGCTGTAACGGCGTTGGTTGCCCGAGGTGCGCAGGCTGCTGATCAGCCCCTTGCGCTCGTAGAAATGCAGTGCGGAAACGGCCACGCCACTGCGCTGGGAGACCTCGCCAACGCTGAGTTCCTGGGATGCCATTGCTTGACCTCAACTATAGTTGAGGTGTCATGCTGCTATCTTCGCCGCCCGTTGACAAGCGCGGCCCGCACCTGACAGGTATGACCCCGACCCTCTCTCCCGCCGACACCCGCCTGCCGGCTGACACATCGATCCTGTCCGCGCGCTACCGCGCCACCACCCTCGGCATGGTCGCGCTGGTCGCGCTGCACGCCTTCGAAGCATTGGCCGTCGCGGCCGCGATGCCCACGGTGGCCGAAGCACTCAGCGGCCTGCGCCTGTATGCGCTGGCCTTCGGTGGCACCCTGGCCACCAGCGTGATCGGCATGACCCTGGCCGGACGCTGGGCCGACCGCCAGGGCCCGGCACGGCCGCTGTGGTACGGCCTGGCCTGCTTCGTGCTGGGCCTGCTGCTGGCCGGCTTCGCCGTGCGCATGGGCATGCTGGTGGCCGGGCGCCTGCTGCAGGGCCTGGGTGCGGGCGCGATTTCGGTCTCGCTGTACGTGATGGTCGGCCGCAGCTACCCCGAGCACCTGCGGCCGAAGGTGTTCGCGGCATTCTCGGCGGGCTGGGTGGTGCCCTCGATGGTCGGCCCGGCGCTGAGCGGCCTGATCGTCCAGCATCTCGGCTGGCGCTGGGTGTTCCTGGCAGTGCCGCTGCTGGCAGTCCCTGCTGCCCTGTTGCTGCGGCCTGCGCTGGCGCGCATGCAGGCCTCCGCCGACAGCAACGACGACGAGGGGCGCGGCAACGTCGTACGTTGGGCCAGTGGTGCATCGCTGGCGGCGCTGCTGCTGTACTTCGGCGGCCAGCAGCACGGTCCGACCGCCCTGCTCTGCATCGGCGTGGCGATGCTGGCGCTGCTGCTATGCGTGCATCGCCTGCTGCCGGCCGGAACGCTGATCCTGCGCAGGGGCCTGCCCAGCGTGATTGCACTGCGCGGCATCGCCGCTGCCGCATTCTTCGCCTGCGAAGCCTACCTGCCGCTGCTGCTGCAGCGCGAACGCGGACTCCCGCCCAGCTGGGCCGGCGCGGTGCTCAGCCTCGGCGCACTCGGTTGGTTCGCCGGCTCCTGGCTGCAGGGTCACCAGCAGCGCGGCTGGTCACGCCAGCAACTGCTGCGCGTCGGCACGGCGATGATGACGGTCGGCATCGCCGCAACGCTTGCGGTGTTGTTCAATGCAGTGCCATTGCCGGTGGCCCTGGTGGGCTGGACGGTCACCGGTTTCGGCATGGGCATGATCTACGCCAGCCTCTCGGTACTCACGCTTTCGCTGTCAGCAGCGCATGAGCAGGGTGCCAACACGTCGGCCCTGCAGCTGAGCGAGGCCCTGTCGGTGACCACCGCGCTGGCGGTCTCCGGTGCGTTGTTCGCGCTGTTCGTGGAAAGCGCGCCGCACACCGGCTACCTGCTGTGCCTGGCGATCACCTTCGGCCTGGCGGTGCTGGCTGCGGTGATCGCGCGGCGGGTGTAGCGCCGTCGGGTTTCGGCAGTGCCGGTCGCTGGCCGGCACCATCACGGGATTCCCGCGTGCGCGGAGAGTGCCGGCCAGCGGCTGGCACTACCGGGTCCCCGTCCCCACGTCATCGATATCCCGGTGCAGGATGCGCCGCACTTCCAGCACCGCTTGCGGGGTCTCCTGCACGCTGTGGCCGGAAATGATCACCTTCTCCGACTGTGCACCCGGCAGGTGCGCACTCCAGTACGGCACCAGTCCGTCATCGGACTTGTCCACCGGCAGCTCCGGCTTGCGCTGGGCGATGATCGAGTGGTACTTCAGTCCCGCTTCGATCGGCAGCTGCGCTGCGGCCTTGACGAACGGATCGCTGGCCTTGAGATTGTCGATGCTGTTGGGAATCTTCGGCTTGGCCGTGCCATCGACCTGCTGCTCGGCCTGCGCCAGCGCCATGAACACATCCTCGAACTTGCCGAGAATGGTCAGCGGCAGGCGCACCAGCCGGCCCAGCAGGCGCCCGACCTTGTTGCCGGCAATATCGGTGCCCTGGTGGGGAGCGGCGATGAAGATCGCGCGCTCCACGTTCGGCTGTGCCTTGAAATGCAGCAACGGCCCCAGCTTGTTCTGCACGCGCTTCAGACGCTCGCCCTTCAGGTCATAGTTGGCCAGCAGGTCGTTCCACAGCACGTCACCGGAATCGCTCACCAGCAGCCGCGCGAGCACGCCGCCCATGCTGTGGCCGATGTAGACCATGTCCTTCGATGCACGCGTGCTGCCATTGGGATCGAAGTGCTTCAGCGTGTCGTTGAACGCGTTGGCGATCTCGTAGCGGTTCAGCGCGATCGGTGCGTTGGTCGGGTAATAGACCTGCCACACCTGGAACTGCTGGCGCAGCTCCGGGTCGCCCATGATCTCGTTGGCCAGGTTCACCCAGGCTTCCGGGCTGCTGGCCAGGCCGTGCAGCATGAAGATGATGCGGCGGTTCGGGTCCCACGGTTGCATCAGGTAGATGTGTGGCTCGCCGATGCCCTCGCTCATGCCGAACAGGGTGCGCAGTGACTGCCGGGCGAAGCCGCTCTGGGCAAGCCACAGGCCGTAAGCCGCGGTGAAATTGCCGGCCAGCGGCACCTGCTCGCCGTGCAGGGTGATGCGCTCGGTGGCTTCCGGCGAATAGGCATCCAGTTCAACCCGGCGCGTCCGCATCACATCGTCCAGGCTGCTGCCTTCGAAGCGCAGCAACGCGGTGACGTTGATCGAGGACATCTCGCTGAACTCAGGCACCGAATCGTCATGCCGGTGGCGACGGCCACGGCGCTCGTCACCGCCTTCATCCGCTGCCGTTTCGGCCTTCGGGCCATCCGCTGCGACTACGGGTGCGACCAGCTTCGGCGGGTCCATCACCATCACCAGCTCGGCACCGAAGCCGTCACGGCGATAAGTACTGCGCAGCCCGACGAAGCTGACCGTGCCGGCCGGCACCAGCTGCGCGGGAATGCTTTTCAGGTTCAGCTGCTGGTAGTTGGAGGCCAGCGACCAGCTGCCAACCGAGATCGGCTTCGTGTAGTCCTCGCCCGCCAACGCAGCGGCGCGCGCACGCACGAACAGCACCACCGCTGCCTTCTCGGCGGCGTAGTTGTAGTAGTCGCGCACCTGTGTCTGCCGGTCCTCGAAGGCACGGTCGGACGGCGAGCGGCCGCTGTAGAACAGGTAGGCATAGGCGTAGCGCGCGGCCTCCAGCCAGGCGTCCAGCGCTGCGTCGCTCATCGGCGGATCACCGGCTGCGGTCTTCTTCGGCGTCAGCGCCAGCGCGGCCTTCACCCACAGTTCGGACAGCGCCGACAGCCGCTGCTCGACATTGAGATCGTCGGTCATCAGCAGCGTGCTGCGGCAGACCAGGAAGTCCTTCTCGCACTGCGATTCGTCCAGGCCTGCCGCGCTGAGCGTCTCGCGCGCGGCGGGGCTGAGCTTGCCGGTATTGAGCACGTCGGCACGCTTGTTGACCAGCGAATCGCTGGATTTGACCTGCTTGACGGTGACCATCGCACAACCGCTGCTGCCCAGCAGCAGGAAGGCGGCGAACAACACCGGCAGCGCACGCTGCCAGCGGATCAGGAGGAGTCGAGTCATTACTGCGGGTCCTGCTCGGTGCCAGGTACGCCCTGGCGGATCACGGTGGAGAAGTGTTCGCCGCTGCCCAGGTCCAACGCGCGCTGGGTGATGCGGCCCTTGTCGTGCAGCTCGGCGTACGGCACACCCGGGGTCAACGCACCCACTTCCTGTGCGTACTCGGCCAGGTAGCCGGACAGCAGCAGGCGGTAGTCCAGCGGCAGGCGCGGCGCGATGTGGCGGGCCAGGTCGAAGACGATGGTGGTGCAGTTGCTGGTGAGCGTATTGTAGAAGCCCGGCTTCGCATCCAGTTCGCGTGCCTGTGCGATGTACGCGGCAAACAGCTCCTTCAGCTGCGCCCGGTCCATGCCATGCAGGCGGTACAGGTAGACATCCTCACCGCGCGCATTGGTGCGGGTGCGGATGATGTCGGTCTCCTCCGCGGCTACCAGGGTCATCTCGAACTTGCGGAAGAAGCCGCCCAGTGCCGAGAACGATTCACCGCGCTCCTTGCGGATCTCCAGCGAGAACACCACGTGGCGCCCATCCTCGAAGCCAAACGAGATGAGGGTGTGGGCGATCGCCGGGCCCATCCAGTACGACAGCACCAGGTCGGCCGAGCGCAGCTGGTCCAGGTCGTACGCGCGGCGCACCCAGTGCGCGTCGTAGTCGGTTTCACTGCGCCAGGTGAAATCACGCACGTTGTCGAACACCACGTGGCGCCCATCGAAGGACACCACATGCAGGCGCTGGGCCACGTCGTCGGCCCATACGCGGTCCTGGCGCGGGGTCAGCAGCAGCCACCAGAGGCCAGCCAGCGCCAGCGAAGCGCCGAACGCCAGGCCCAGGCGACGGCTGCTGCGGCCACGCGCGACCCGCCACGAGGCCCACAGCGCAGCCAGCAGCCACAGCACGGCAATACCGTTCGCCAGCCAGCCCGGCCCGGGCATCTGGTAAGCCAGCAGCCCGGTCACCCACAACGATGCCAGCGCCATGGCACTTCCTGTCATCCAACGTCCTGCGGCTCTCACTGGCATCCTGTCGCGGTCCCGAAGCCGCATAGTTAGCCACAAGCGGGTTCACCGTGGCATCTACGGCCCGTTCAGGCACGCCGGCGCACCGTCTGCGGCGGCCCTGCGGCCAGATGAATCACACAGGAGCAACGATGGGCATCACTTCCGTGGCCGGCGTTCCGGTCCAACCCCGGCACCGCGCAACCTGCCACTGCGGCACGGTCGAGCTGCTGCTGGACCTGCCGGACGGCATCGTCGATCCCCGCCGCTGCGACTGCTCGATGTGCCGGCGCCGGGGTGCCATCGCCGCCAGCGTCCCCCGCCAGGGCCTGCAAGTGGTGCGCGGGCAGCATCACCTGCAGAAGTACCAGTTCAACACCCATGTGGCCGAGCACTACTTCTGCGGCGTGTGCGGCATCTACACCCATCACCGGCGCCGCTCCAACCCCGACCAGTACGGCTACAACGTGGCCTGCCTGGAAGGCATCGACCCGTTTGCGCTGGGGGTCATTCCGGTCAGCGACGGGATCAATCACCCGTCAGACCGCAGCGACTAGTGGCGCGTGCGCCGCGGCGGCGTGGCGATCTTCTGCCAGGGCGCCATGCCGCTGCGCCCCGCCCGCGCGGGTCGTTTCAGCCAAGGCCGGCGCGGCGGTGCCTGCGGCGCATCCGCGGCCGGGGGAGGAAGCGGTCGACGGCCAGGCCAGAGATGATCGAGCAGCCACATGGCGGGTCTCCGTGGGGGACGGGGACGATCAACATTAGACCTGGATGGGCATGGGTGGCGTGAGCGGAAGACGACAACGGGATGACGGCGGAGGGGGCGATGAGCCTGCTACGCCGTATGCTCGGCCAACGTGCCTTTGCGTTTCCGCAGCAACAGGTGCAACAACACAGCACACACAGCCGTCAGCAGTGCCAGTACACGCAGCAGTGTTGCCAGCGCCTTGGCGCTGACCTGCTGCAGCTGCTCACCGCTCATCGCCGGCAGCAGTGCCGCCGCCTGGTCGCGGGACCCGCTCGCCAGATAGGCACCGGCGCGTGCCAACGACGAGGGCGATGCCCCATGCAGCTGCTGGTCGGCCAGCATCGCCAGCAGCGCCGTCACTGCGGCCAGGGCGATGCCTTCGCCCGCTACCCGCACGGTTCCGAAGATGCCGGCGGCCATGCCCGCACGCTGTACAGGCACCACGCTCACCGACAGCCCATCCATCAGGCCCCATGGCAAGGCCGTCCCTGCACCGACCAGCATCAGCAACGGCACCCACTGCGAGGGCGACGGCTGCGATGCGTGGCGCGACAACAGGTACAGGCCAGAGGCACAGACCAGCAGTCCCAGCGTGCACAGCCGCGCACTTCCAACGCGCTCCGCCCAGCGCGCAGCCAGCATCGGCAGCACCAGCATCGGCGCGGACAGCGCCAGCATCTGCAGTCCCACCAGCGTCGTGCTCTGGCCATGCACGCCCAGCAGTTGCAGAGGCAACACGACCAGCAGCACCACGTAGCCCAGGCAGGTCGCCACCGGCAGCAGCTGGACGCCGAGAAACGCCGGTTGCCAGAACAGTGAGAGGTCCAGCAACGGGGAAGGATGCAGCCGTTCGGTACAGACGAACGCGCCGCCCAACAGCAGCGTCGCCAACAGCGCCAGCTGCACGCGACCGGCGTGCAGGCCGTACTCGCCCAGCCACAGCAGGGCCAGGGTCAATGCCGCCAGCATCAGGCTGAAGCCCAGCATGCCGGCGATGTCCAGCCGTCCGCGCTCGCCCCGGCTTTCGGGCAACGCGCGCGCGGCCAGTGCGAACGCCGCCAACGTCAGCACACCGCCCGCAGCGAACACGCTGCGCCAGCCCAGCGCCTGCAGCAGCAGGCCCGCGAGCAGCGGCCCCAGCGCCAGGCCCGCACCGAATGTCGTGCCCAGCAGGGCGAAGACACGGGCACGCCTCGGTCCCTGCCAGCCCTGCGCCAGCGCAGCGGTGCCCGAGGCCAGCGCTGCGGCAGCGGCAACGCCCTGCAGAGCGCGCGCCAGATCCAGCCACAGCAGCGTAGGCGACAGGCATACAGCGGCCGTCGCGACGGTGAAGCCGGCCGTGCCCAGCAGGAACATCCGCCGTCGGCCATGGCGATCAGCCAAGCCACCGGCAGCGAGCAGCAGGTTGCCGAAGGTGAGCATGAAGGCGTTGGTCACCCAGGCCAGCGCAGTGGGCGATGCCACTGAGGAGCGGGACAGCACCGGCACCGCGACGGCGCCGGCGGTGAAGGACAACGGCAGCGCCAGCGCGGCCAGGCAAACCGCAAGCAGCGTCCAGCGTTGCGGCGTCTGGGCAGGTACAGGGAGCATCGAAACCGGGGCCATGCGGGCCTCCATCCATCAGGGGCACTGATGATGGGCGGGCCGTTATTCCTGAAAAACAGGCTCTATGGACGTTGATTGCGGCCATATGTTCCGCAATCATGTCGGTCATGGACTCCATCTCTGCCCTGCTCGCCTTCGTCCGAACCGCAGAGGCGGGCAGCATCGTCGGCGCTGCCCGCGTACTCGGCCTGTCCGCCTCGGCGGTAGGCAAGCGCATCGCCCGCCTTGAACAGAACCTGGGCACCCGTTTGTTCCAGCGCACCACCCGCCGCGTGCACCTCACCGACGAAGGCGAACTGCTGCTGCAGCGCTGCCGCCGCGCACTGGATGAACTTTCCGAAGCGCAGGCGGACCTGGCGCAACGACAGCACGCTCCCAGTGGGCTGCTGCGCATCGGCCTGCCCACCATCGGCTACCGCTTCCTGCTGCCGGTGTTGCCCGGATTCCAGCGACGCTACCCCCAGGTGCAGCTGGAACTGGAGTTCAATGACCGCATCGTCGACGTGGTCAGCGAAGGGCTGGACGCGGTGATACGCAGCGGCGAACTGGCCGATTCCAGCCTGACCGCACGGCGACTGGGCGGCTTTCGTTTCATCCTCTGCGCGGCACCGGGGTATCTGAAGGCGCACGGCATTCCCGGCGATGTAGGCGACCTGCGCCTGCACACCGCGCTGCGCTTCCGTTACCCCACCACCGGAAAACTGCATCCGTGGCAGCTGCCGGGCATCGAAGGCGACGCCGGGGCGCGCCTTTCCACGGCGATGACCTGCAACAACATGGAAGCCGTGCTGGCCGCTGCGATCGGTTGCATGGGCCTGGCCTGGATGCCTGACTTCCTCGCCGCCGACGCGCTGGCCGACGGCCGCCTGCAACAGGTGTTGCCCACACTACCTACGCACCAGGGGCAGTTCTCGCTGCTATGGGCCGGTGGGCGCCATCCCAGTGCACGCCTGCGGGTGTTCATCGACTATGCCGTCACGAACCTGTTCCAGGACGCCTCATAAAAAGGGGACGGAGGGGATTAAGTCGTAATCGGCCCTACTGTGCCCGAAACGACCTAATCCCCTCCGTCGCCTTTTTCCCTGGGCGCTGGCGCTGCGTTGAGCTGGTAATGCGCGACCAGCGCATCCACCACCGCGCGCACACCCGGCAACTGTCCACGACGATGCGGCAGCAGCACGCTGGTGGTCACTTCGCCGGCATGCCACGCCGGCAGGACCTGCTGCAGGCGGCCGGCCGCAATCGCTGTGGCACACAGGCTGTGCGGCAACACCGTGATGCCAAGGCCCGCTTCGGCCGCCGCGATCAGCAGCTGCGATTCATTGCCGACCAGCGCAACCTGCGGTTCCACCTGCACGGTGCGGGCGTCGGTGCCGTGCAGTGTCCAGCGCGTTGCGTGGCGCGCCGTCAGCAGGCCGGCATGCGCGCGTAGCTGCTCGGGCGTATCCACTGCTGGCGCGGCTGCCAGATAGCCAGGCGACGCCACCAGCACGATGCGTTCTCTACTCAGCGAGCGCTGCACCAGACCGGAATCCGGTAGCGGACCGAAGTGGCTGCGCAAGGCAATGTCGATGCCTTCCTGCGCCAGGTCGACGAAACGATCACTCACTTCAACTTCGATGCGCAGCCGCGGATAGCGGCGGGCCAACGGGGGCAGGCACACGGCGAGCTCGCCCTGCACCACCGGAATCGAAGCGCTGATGCGCACGGTGCCACTCGGTTCGGCCTGGCGGTCACGGACAATGGCCTCGGCGGACTCCACCTCGGACAACGCCGCGCGTGCGCGATCAAAGAACGCCTGGCCGACTTCGGTCAGCGCGAAGCGCCGCGAACTGCGTTGCAGCAGCCGTACCCCGAGGTGTTCTTCCAGCAGCGCCACGCGCTTGCTCAACGTCGAGCGCGGCAGGCCCAGATGGCGTCCGCCTGCTGCAAAACCGCCCTGCTCCACTGCGGCCACGAACAGGGCCAGATCGTTGAGGTTGAGCATGCGCAACGTCCACAGGTGTGGACTTCAGGATGCCATTCGAACCGCTTCCGGGGCAATGTCCACGCAGGCACGCTTTCCTCACCCGCCGCATCGCGGCTTGAACCGGAAACCTGCCATGACCCCGATCCTCTTCTACGGCGTGCCCTCGGGCTGCTCGTTCGGCTCCATCGTCGCGCTGGAATGGCTGCGCCAGCCGTATCACCTGTGCCGTATCGACATGCCCGGCCAGGTGCAGGGCGAAGACTATCGCCGCCTCAATCCACTGGGCGAAACCCCCACTCTGTGCACCGCGCAGGGCGAACTGCTCAGCGAGAGCCTGGCCATCCTCAACCACCTGGCCGCCAAGGGCGTTGCGCAGGGGCTGGGCTTCGCACAGGGCACCTCCGGCTTCGACCGCCTCAACCACCGGCTGGCCTATCTCAACACCAGCTTCTTCGGTGCCTACGCCCCGCTCTGGCACGCGCTGGAACACGCCGAGGGCGATGACGGCAAGGCGCTGCGTGCCTATGGCACCACCAAGGTGCGCCAGGCCCACCAGGCGCTGGAGCAGATGCTCAGCACAGGCCCGTGGCTGCTGGGCGAGCAGCGCAGCTTCGCCGACGCCTACTTCGCCGGCATCGCCCGCTGGAACGATTACCACCAGGTGGTCGACCGCCGCGAGTTCCCCAGGGTGCAGCAGCTGTTCGAGCGCCTGCAGGACGACGCCGGCGTGCAGTTCGCCCACGCCATCGAAGCACAGCGGCCGGCTACCAGCAGCGGTGGCTTCCTCGGCGAGGTGCGGCTGGAAGACGTGCTTGAGGCCGCGGCGGCCTGAGTCCTGCCCTGCCTGTGCGGCAGCGGCGCGCAATGCCTCTTGCGCGCCGCGCTACAGTGGTATGTCCCCTGCTGCAGGAATCCGCGCATGTCCTCGTTCTCCGACCCGCAGGCCGTTGCCCGCTATGCCGAGGGCCCGCTGCGCCAGGTGCCGGGCTTCCTCGCGCTGCAGCAGATGAGTCGCCTGCTGCTGGCCGAACACGTTCCCGCGCAGGGCCGCGTGCTGGTGCTGGGCGCCGGTGGCGGGCTGGAGCTGAAGGCTTTTGCCGAGGCGCAGCCGGGCTGGCAGCTGCTGGGCGTGGACCCGGCCGCACCGATGCTGGCCCTGGCCGAGCAGACACTGGGCCCGCTGATGTCGCGCGTGCAGTTGCTGGAAGGCTACATCGACGATGCCCCCGACGTGCGCTTCGAAGGTGCCAGCTGCCTGCTGACCCTGCACTTCCTCGACGCCGCGCAGCGCCTGCACACGCTGCGCGAGCTGCACAGGCGCCTGCAGCCCGGCGCGCCGCTGGTGGTGGCCCACCACAGCGTGCCGCAGGATCCGGACGGCAAGCTGCGCTGGTTGCAGCGCTACGCCGCGTTCGCCGAAGCCTCGGGTGTTGCCCACGCCGATGCACAGCGCGCGATCGACGCCATTGCCGAGCGACTGCCACTGCTGGCGCCCGAACAGGAAGTGGCGCTGCTGCAGGAGGCCGGCTTCGACGGCGTGGAGCTGTTCTATGCGGGCTTCAGCTTCAAGGGCTGGGTGGCGTACGCCGGCTGATGCCTACGGCACCACCGTGATGCCGATGCGCTGCATCAACAGCGCCACCTGCTGCACACCCAGCGTGGCGCCACGCAGGTTGGTGCTGCGCAGGTCCAGCTCGCCCAGATCGGAATTGGTCAGGTCGCAGTCGGTGAAGTTGGCGCTGTTCCAGTCGACACCCTCGAACTGGCCACCGGACAGGTCCGAGCCAGCGAAGCTGGCGCCGCTCACGTTTGCACCGTCCCAGCGGTTTTCCCATAGCTCGCACTTTTCCAGCGTGACCCGCGAGAAATTGGCATAGCGCAGGTTCGACTTCTTGATGAAGGCGCTGCAGAACCCGCTGCGCGTGGTGATCTGGTTCATGAAGCTGGCGTTGCTGAAATCCGCACCCTGCGCGCGGCACTCGCTGATCTCCAGGCCCAGCGCCTTGATGAAGTTGAAGTGGCACATGCTGATGTCGCAGCTGCGGAAGCTGGCCTCCTTCAATGTGGCGCCATTGAAGCGGCAGCCGCTGCGGCTGTCGGCATCGTAGAAGCTGCAGTCGATGAACTCGGTGGCGGTCAGGTCGGCACCGGAAAAATCGCACTCATGGAACTGCTGGTCGACCACCTTCTGGCCGGTGTACTGGTCCGCGCCGATGCGCAGCTTGCGGTGAACGGTGCGGGACATCAGGGATTCCATGCCAGGAGTCCCGCCATCATGCCGGGCCGCGAGGGTGATCCATAGACGTGGGCGCGGGCGGATTCACCGGCAGTCCAGCCGCCCCGTGCCCCCCAATACCGGATGCACGGTGTTGCACGTTAATGCACGAACGTGCAGACTTGTGGCATGAGCTCCGATCCCAGCCCCCTCCCCGCCCAGCGCACCCGACAGATCCTGGAGGAACTGCGCCAGCAGGGCCGCGTGGTCGCCGCCGAGCTGGCGCGCCGCTATGCCGTCTCCGAAGATTCGATCCGCCGCGACCTGCGCGAACTGGCCGCACAGGGCCTGTGCCAGCGTGTCTACGGCGGCGCCGTGCTGCCGCCGCCAAAGGAGCGCCCGCTGCGCGAGCGCCTGACCCGCGACCGCGGCGACAAGGCCGAGCTGGCCGCACGCGTGTGCGCGCTTCTGCAACCCGGGCAGGTCGTACTGCTCGACGCCGGTTCAACCAACCTGGCGATCGCCCAGCAGCTGCCGCCCGCGCTCGGGCTGATGGTGATCACCAATGCGCCACAGATCGCCACGGCCGCCAGCATGCTTGAAGGCACCTCGGTGCAGCTGATCGGCGGCCGCCTGGCCAGCGGTGGCGGTGCGGTCGGCGCAGAAGCACTGGCCCAGGTGCAGCGCCTGCGCGCCGACGTGTACCTGCCCGGCCCCTGCGCGGTGGACGGCGATACTGGTGTGTGGGCAATGGATGCAGAAGAGGCCACGCTGAAGCGCGCGATGGTCGCGTGCAGCAGCCGCGTCATCGTCGCCGCCACTACTGAGAAGCTCGGTGCACGCGGCAACTGGCAGATTGCCAGCCTCGACGAGATCGACGACCTGGTGCTCACCACCTCGGCCCCGCCGGCGCTGGCGGCACGCTTCCGCGCCGCAGGCATCGCGGTACACCCCACTCCGCCCTGACCGTACCGCTCATGTCCGTTGCCAACCGCGCGCGTGCCGAACAGCACGCGACCCGCGCTGCGTTCTTCATTCCCGGCTTCGCCACCGCGCTGTGGGCCACCCTGGTGCCGTTCGCCAAGGCGCGCACCGGGATCAACGACGCCACGCTGGGGCTGGTGCTGCTCTGCCTCGGTGCCGGTTCGCTGCTGGCGATGCCGTTGTCCGGCGTGCTCGCCGCGCGCCTCGGTTGCCGGCGGGTGATGGTGGCCAGCAGCCTGCTGATCTGCCTGACCGTGCCCGGCCTGGCGCTGGCCGGTTCGGCCTGGACGCTGGGCCTCGTGCTGTTCGTGTTCGGTGCCGCCGTGGGCGCGATGGACTGCACGATGAACGTACAGGCCGTCATCGTCGAGCGCGACGCACGGCGCGTGATGATGTCCGGCTTCCATGCGTTCTTCAGCATCGGCGGCTTCCTCGGCGCGGCCACCATGACCGTGCTGCTGTCTGCTCACCTGCCTCCCTTGGCGTCCGTGCTGATCGGCGTTGGCGCCATGCTGCTGGTGATGCTGCTGTCGGCGTCGTACTGGCACAGCGAACGGATGCCGCACGACACACCGATGCTGGCCCTGCCACACGGCATCGTGCTGTTCATCGGCGTACTCGCCTTCGTCGCCTTCCTGGGTGAAGGCGCGATGCTGGACTGGAGTGCGGTCTTCCTCAGCGATGTGCGTCGCATCGATGCCAGCCTTGCCGGTATCGGCTATGTGACCTTCACCCTGACCATGACCGTCGCACGACTGTTCGGCGACGCACTGGTGGCACGCGTGGGCCGCCAGCGCGCGATTGTCTTCGGCGCTCTGCTTGCCGCTGCCGGCGTGCTGGTGCTGACCCTGGTCACGCCGTGGCAGGCATCACTGCTCGGCTATGTGCTGGTCGGCCTCGGCTGCGCCAACATCGCACCCGCACTGTTCTCGCTGGCCGGCCACCAGACCCGCATGCCCGGCGCGCTGGCCATCACTGCCGTGTCCACGCTGGGGTTTGCCGGCATCCTTGCCGGACCGGCGCTGATCGGCTTTGCTGCCAACCACTTCGGCCTGATCGCCGCGTTCATCGGCGTGGCCACGGCCTTGTTGCTGGTGGCGATGTCCACGCGTTGGCTGCGGGTGTAGCGCGGCGCATCAACTCCGCCTGCGGCGCAGCTTCATCCGCACGCGCCGGTAGCCGATCACCGTCGCCGTGGCACACAACGCGGTGCCGGCAGCGCTCAGCAGCAGCAACACCGCCAGCCGGGCACCTTCCTGGCGCAGCATCGCCGGCAGATCCCAGCTGTGCAGGAAGTAGAACAACCAGCGCCCCACCCGCTCGCGATGCCCCATCGTCAGCAACGGATCGCCCGTAGCCAGATCGAGATAGACGCGCGTCGCTTCGGCATCACCGAAGTCCACCACGGCCACCGGGAAGCGGCGCACTGCTGCGCCGTTCATGGCTTCCGGTGCACGCGGATAGAAGTAGGCATCCGCTGTCTGCTGCACCACGAAGCCCTGCATGGGCGCAGCGGACAGCGCCCGCGCCTTCTGCTGCAGCCACGCGGCCGGCAGCAAGTGCGCAACCTGCAGATGCTCGTCGCTGCCGGACACGATGCGGGTCTCGCCCTGCCCGTCCAGCAGCACCGCGAACAGCTCACCACCGATCCGTCGCCACTGGATCTCCACCGGCCGGAAGCGCTCGGCATCGGCCACCGCCAGAAGCTTTGCCGGCTCACCCAACACGCCATCCACCGCCACCGCGCCGCCACGATAGCGCCCACCGTCGATCGCAGCATGCGTGCTGCTGAAGACGCCCAATGGATTCATCGACATCAGGCCGCTGAAAATCCAGGTGAACACGAAGGCCGCGGCACACAATCCGATCAGATGGTGCCAGCGCATCCACGACTCCACGTACGGCGTCTTCGCACCGGAACGATAGTGCCCACGGAAACGCCAGCGCCACACTCCCACCACGATGCCGCTGATCGCCGCCACGGTGCACAGCGCGGACAGCACGATCACCACCCACGTCCACACAGGGTCCACCGACTGCATGCGCAGGAAGTACAGCCAGTGCAGCCAGGCGCCCACATAGTTCCAGCGCTGCTGCACATGCGGGGCGTCCAGCACCACTTCGCCGGTACGCGAGGACACGTACAGGTAGCCCGGCTGCGCGCCGCCCACCTCCACCCGATACAGCGGTCGATGCACATCCAATGCGCGCGAATGCGTCCAGCGGTCCTCCTCCACGCGCATCGCACCCACAAAGGCCGGGCCTCCGGCGAACTGTGCAGCGGATGCTTCGGCGCGCTGTGCCGACACCAGCAGCAGCGCCTGGCCGGTCACGGCAGACCAGGC
The DNA here is from genome assembly GCF_001580555.1 of Stenotrophomonas sp. DDT-1. NCBI lineage: Bacteria > Pseudomonadati > Pseudomonadota > Gammaproteobacteria > Lysobacterales > Lysobacteraceae > Stenotrophomonas > Stenotrophomonas sp. DDT-1. Next base: position 11,112 of record NZ_LEKR01000027.1, on the reverse strand, counting down.
GCCCACGTTGCTGCCACTTCGCACCACATAGGCAGGCGCTCCACGCAGCGTGGTCAACGCCACAGCCTCCGGCTGGGCCTGCACGGCGGCAGGCAGTACCGACAGCCCCTGCAGGTCGCGGGCCTCACCCAGCACCGGCAACGCCGCCAGCCGCTCGCCGGGCGTCAGCTTCGGGTAACCAATGAACAGCATCACCATGCCGCTGACGAACCACAGCAGCATCAGCAGGCATCCGCCGATGCCCAGCCAGCGATGCACCAGGTAGGTCCAGCGCTTGGCGGTGGAACGCAACGTCATCGCCAGCGCCCTCAGAAGCGATGGTCGACGGTGAATTCGACGCGCCGGTCCGCCCCCAGCAGCCACTGGGTGCTGGTGTAGTACGCGGTGGCGTAGTACGCCTTGTCGAACACGTTGAACAACCGCGCGGACAGCCGCGTGCGCGGTGCCGCCTGCCAGGTCAGTGCCAGATCGGTGGTGCTGTAACCGGGCAGCTCCAGTGTATTGGCGTTGTCAGCATAGCGCTTGCCGACGTAGCGAACGCCACCCGCCGCATTCCAGTCCGGTGCGAACTGCCAGCCCAGCCACACACTGGCCAGGCGCTCGGCTACGTTCGGCGGCACGTTGCCATCACGCGATACCAGCACCGCCGGCGAACCCGTGGTTTCCAGGAAGTCCTCGAATTCGGCCGTCAGCACCGTCGCGTTGGCATCCAGCGTCCAGTGCGGCGCGACATTCCAGGTCAACGACGCTTCAATACCGCGCGAGGTCTGCGCGCCCACCTGCACGCGGCGATCCGGCACCAGCGGATCGCGGCTGAGCAGCCCGGTCTTGCGGATGCGGTACGCCGCCAGCGTCCACTCGCCACCGTCGAAGGCCTGCTTCAGGCCCACCTCGATCTGCCGGCCCTTGGCCAGGTCGAAGGCACCGTTGGCCGGGCTGATCATCAACAGGCCACTGACCGGGTCCGCCGCCTGCGAGTACTGCGCATACAGGCTCAGCGTCGGCTGCAGCGCAAATACCGTGCCTGCACGCCAGCCGGTGCTACTGTAGGTCTTCGAGAACGCCTTCTGGCCACTGATCAGATCGGTGCGATCGATGCGCGCGCGGTCGTGGCGCAGCCCACCCAGCACCGACCAGCGCTCGCTCAGCGCCAGCCGGTCTTCCGCGAAGAGCGCGTACTGTTCGGCACGGTTGCGATAGCGCGGCAGGTTCGGCGCATCGCTGGCGAACTGCCCCGGCACCGGATGGAACGGATCGACCGGGCCGGAGCTGCCGGTGTAGGTGTTGTTGGTGTGCTTGAAGTGCGCGCGGTTGGCATCCAGGCCCACGGCAAAACTGTTCTGCAGGTCACCCACGCTGCCCTGCACGCGCAGCGTCGAGGTCAGCCCCGTCTGGTCCTGGTTGTGGGTGATCTGGGTGTTGCCCGAGCGGTCGACCAACCCGGTAGCGCGGTTGTAGACATAGGCCTCGGCATTGCGCCAATCACGCTGGCTGTCGATCTGGTAGACGCGCGTGCGCCATTCCACGTTCGCGTTCGGTGTCCACAGCGCGTCGAGCTGGGTCCAGCGGTCGCGGAAGCGGATCTCGCTGTCGTCCACGTTGTAGTTGCGGTGGCGCAGCGCCTCCAGCTGGCGGCCCTCGACCAGCGGCGTGCCGAAGTAGCGCATCGGCTGCTGGTAGCCCTGCGCATGGGTGAGCGTCAGCTGCAGGTCCGGGCGAGCCTGCCACAGCAACGCACCGGAGAACGTCGCATCGCTGTTGCGGCCACGGTCGACCCAGCCACCGCTGTAGTTGCCACTCACATCCAGCCGGTAGGCCAGCCCGGGCGTCAGCGCGCCACCACTGCCGAAGCCCAGCCGCGCGGTGTCCTCGCTGCCCACGGTCATGCTGATCTCGTTTTCGATGGCACCGCGCGAGGGCTTCTTCGGCACGATATTGATCACGCCGCCAATCGCCCCGTCGCCATGGATGACCGAGGCCGGGCCGCGCAGCACTTCGATGCGCTCGATCGACCAGGTATCGAACGGGAAGGTGATGCCCACGCCGCCGTACTGGCGCAGCCCGTCGTACAGCCGCATCACCGAGGCACCGTCCGTGAAGCCGCGACTGGACAGCGCACTCAGGCCATTGCCCGGGTGCGGCATCGCACTGATCGCACCCGCCCGGCTGATCGCATCGTTGAGGTTGCTGTCGCCGCGCTGCTCCAGTTGCTCGCGCGAAATCACGGTCAGGCTCGCCGGCGTCTGCAGCACGCTCAGGCCCAACGCAGAGCCGGCGCTGGCGGTGGAGGACAGCTCGCCGCTGCGGGTATCGACCACCCGCACGGTATCCAGCGTGGTCGGGGGTGCCGCGTCGGCGGCAAGGGCAGAAGCGGAGTGCAGCAGCAACGCGCAAGCGACAGGCAGCGTCGCCCGGCGCAGGTACGCGGGGTTGGGGTTCGTTTTCATTTTTTCACGGCATGCAAGGCCACCCCGCAATGGCAGGGCAGCAATCAGAAAGGGACAGACACGCGCGTGCGGGCAGCGGCCGTGGCCGGCAACCTCATGGAAAAACGTTCAATGCAACGCGCGTGCGGCTCAGGCGGCCATGAAGGCCGGTGGCCCGCGCGCTCCCAATGTGCCGCTGATCCGTTGCGGCAACGTCCGTACCGCACCGCGCAGCGCGCGGCACACCTGTGCCATCGGCGCCAACAGCAGCACTGCCGCCACCAGCAGGGTGATCAGCCGCGCAGCGATCAGGCAGTAATCGCAGTCCACACCCATCTCATGGTCGGCGTGTGGATCGGCAGCCGGCTTCGCTTTCGATTCCCCGTGCTGCATTGCCATCGCGTGATGGTCGTGGTGCCCTTCCATCGCGTGCTGCGCATGCTCTGCGTGCATCGCGTGATTCATGGCTGCCACCGGTGCGGTGGTCGCAACGTGGCCATGCGCCAGCCAGCGGCTCACCAGTGGGGCGAGCAGCACCAGCAGCATGGCAAGCCATGCCAGGACCTGGAACCGGCGGTGGAGGACAGAACGACGCACACCCCCATTCTACGGGGGGATGACCAACCTTGGACCATGTTCAGGGTTTCCAGAAAGATGGTGCGACGTTATGACGCAGCCTCGGACGCAGGCGCTCTCCATGGCCCCAGGGGGGACGGAAGGCGACCTTACGGCCCCTTCCGTCCCCGCATCGCATTGCTAGAACCGCGCGGGCTGCTGCACCGCACGTTCCAGGAACATGACGCCCGCCTGCAGGCTGTTGCGGGCGTTCTCCAACCAGCGTTCCGGATCGGCCACCGCGAATCGCTCCTGTGCATCCACATCACCCGAATCGGCCAGGTCGGCCAACTGCAGATGGATGTGGTTCTCCACCAGGCTCACCAGCACGGCGAGCTCGGCCGACAATCCGGCGATGCGTTCGGTGAAGCCAGCGTCGTTGCTGTTCAGAGACATGTCCCCTGTTCCTATGCGTTGCGGTGTTGATGGATGGCTTCGAAACGCTCGGCACAGGCAGGCCCACAGAACAGCCTGGCCGGATCGTTGTCGAAGTCTTCGCTGCAGTCCGGGTTGTGGCATTCCCCAATGGGTGAGAGAGGAGCAACGTTGCTGGCCCGCGTTGCGTGCCGGGCCAATGCGCGTTGCAGATGGCGCGCTTCAAATTCCTGCGCTTCGTCGATGGTGTCCGTCATGCCAGCTGTATTTTATCGGGGGGTGGTCGCACCGATTGAGAACGCCGCGACGACAGTGGAAAACGCGGGCTCGGCATCGGATCGGCGTTCGCAGTTGCAGTGGATTTCAGGCATGCAGGCTCCTTGTGCATGGGTGCCCCGAGGGGCGGTGGATTGAAACGAAGGGCCGTCTCTGACGGCGATCGCATCATCGGAAAAGCGGTTCTCGCCAACTGCGACGCAACGTCGCGCAGGCGACGATCTGCGCACGTCATCGCAGATCCATCGCCCGCTGACAGTTTTCATCCGGACCAGGGATGCAAGGTACTGGAAGGTGTTGCAAATGGTGTCACTTTCCGACACCATGATCACGTCATCTCCCTCCACCTTGCCCTGGCCACGTCGCGTTGGTCCGCCGTCGCGTGGCCGGCACACGGCAGGCATTGCACAGCGCATTGGCCACTACCCGCTGCGGTGGACCGATCCACGTTCCAAGGGGCCCCGTCGAATGCACACACCGCACCCAGCGCAGGACATCGTTCCGGCGTTCCTGCAGGCCATGCACGCGCATGGCATCGTGCCGGATGCACGTGGCCGCGACGCACTCAACGCCGATGGCACGCTGGTGCGCTTCCATGTGGAAGGCGACCGCCATGGCACCCGCAATGGCTGGGCCGTGTTGTTCGGAGACCACGTGCCGGCCGGTGAGTTCGGCAGCTGGCGCACTGGCAGCCGCCATGCCTGGTGTGCGAAGCCGGAAACCACACTGAGTGCTGCCGAACAGCGCACGATCCGGCAACGCCAGGAAGTCGCCCGTACCGAACGGGAACGGCAGCAGCGCGAACGAGAGGAGGCCGCAGCCAAGGCCGCCAACGTATTGTGGAACCGCGCCCTGCCCGCAGACGTGCACCATCCCTACCTGATGCGCAAGGGTATCCACGCGCATGCGCTGCGTGTGGCGGCATGGCCCGTGCGCAACAGCGACGGCCTGGTCTTCCGCTACATCGACAATGCCCTGCTGGTGCCGGTGATGAACGCCACGGGCCGGATCGTCTCGCTGCAGGCGATCTTTCCGCGCACGGATCCGGCACTCGGCCGCGACAAGGACTTTCTCAGCGGAGGCCGCAAACAGGGCTGCTTCCACGTCATTGGCAAGCCGCTGCCTGGACAGCCGATCGCCATCGCCGAGGGCTACGCCACGGCGGCGTCAATCCACCAGGCCACGGGCGGGTGCGTGGTGGTGGCCTGGGACGCAGGCAATCTCGCTGCGGTCGCCCGTGCCTGGCGCAGCGCGGTTCCCGATGCCGACTTCGTCATCTGTGCCGACAACGACCGATGGACCCGGCAACCGCTGGACAATCCCGGTGTCACCCACGCCACTCGCGCTGCCGCAGAGATCGACGCGCGCGTGGTGTGGCCCGAGTTCGCCGCGCTGCACGACGACGATGACCGCCCGACCGACTTCAACGATCTGCACCTGCGCGAAGGGCTGGAGGCAGTGCGCACCCAACTGCTCCCTCGGCCGCCTGCCATTACCGAGGAAGACACTGCGGAAGAGGATGCGCCATCGTCGTCCAACGCACGCTACCAGGTACCCGGCAACCTGTCCGCATTCGATGCCTTTACTCCGTTCCCCGACACCGGCGCGCGCGGACGCCCGCTGCCGACCGCGCGCAATCTGGCCGAGCTGTGCCGGCGCACCGGCGTCACCGTGCGCTACAACGTCATCCGCAAGGATCTGGAGATCCTGGTCCCGGGGCTTCAGAGCACGGTCGACAATGCCAAGGAGGTGGCTGCCGGTGAAGTGATGGACTGCATGCACCGCGCCGGCATGGCCATCGCCAGCTTCGAGACCAACCTGTGCCAGGTCGCCGAGGCCAATCCGTACAATCCCGTCGCCAGCTGGATCACCTCACGGCCCTGGGATGGCCAGTCCCGCCTGCAGGCGTTCTTCGACACCGTGCAGGAAGCTCAACCCACGCGCATGGCCGACGGCCGCATCCTGAAGGAAGTGCTGATGCGTCGCTGGCTGATCTCCGGCGTGGCCGCGGCGTTTGAGCCGGACGGCGTGGTGGCGCGTGGTGTGCTGACCTTCGTTTCGAAGCAGAACCTGGGCAAGACGCGCTGGGCACGGCAACTGGCACCGGCCGAGCTGCAGTTGATCGCCGATGGCGTGGTGCTCGATCCGGCCAACAAGGACAGCATCAAACAAGTCATCTCCAAGTGGATCGTGGAACTGGGCGAAGTCGACGCCACGTTCCGTCGCACCGATATCGCTGCGCTGAAGTCGTTCATCTCACGCAGCCACGACGAGATCCGCCGCCCGTATGCGCGCACGGAATCCCGCTATGCGCGGCGCACCATCCTGTTCGCCAGCGTGAATGACGAGCGCTTCCTGCGCGACGCCACCGGCAACACCCGCTGGTGGACTGTGCATGCCGTGGGCCTGGGCGAACCGGCACGGATCGACATGCAGCAGGTGTGGGCCGAAGCCCATGCGCTCTACTGCGACGGCGAGACCTGGCACCTGTCCAGCGAGGAACTGGATGCGCTGAACGCCACCAACAGCGAGCACGAACCGATCTCTCCGATCGCCGAGCTGATCGACCGCTACTTCGACTGGTCCGTCCCTGCCGTGCAGTGGAGCGCACAGTACCGTGCCACCGAGATTGTCATCGCGGTCGGCATCGACAAGCCGAACCGCCGCGAGGTCAACGAGGCCGCCGCCTATGTGGTCAAGCGCCATGATGTGCGCACGAAGGTGGTCGGCAAGGAACGGGCCAAGGTCTGGTTGATGCCACCGCGAAAGCTCAACCTCGCCGGGCACGCAGCCGGTCCGTTCTGATGCCATGAATCCATGACGGCCATCAGATCGACCGCAGCAGCGCTGAGTGTCACCTCGCCCAATTGGGATGACAGTAGATGAAAGGTGTTGACGAGGACGGTCCACAGAGGCAGGATATCCGTATCGGCTTCGCCACCTTCCAGGAGCGCTTCCGCCATGCCTCGTCCCCGACTGCATGCCTTCGAAGGTGAGCAGCTGACCGTGCAGCAGATCCACCAGCGGGTACCGGTGCTTTCCGAACGCACCATCCGCGACCACCTTGCTGCCGGCCGCCGTACACGTTCCGCCATGCTGAGCTTCGACCCGATCGCGGCGGCTGCCCGAGGTGGTCGCATCACCCAGCGCATCCTGCGCGCACGCAGCACGGCCGGTCGCGATTCCTGACCCGCCCGCACTGCCGAATTTTCCCAGGAGTAGATTCCGCATGATTCCCGCCTCCCTCGACAGCGGCCATCGCATGATTGCCGACACGCTGGCTGCGTTCCGTACCGGCCCCGCTCTGGGCAGCATCGCGCTGAGAGCGGCTCCGCAAGCGCGTCCTCCGCTCTATATCGGCATCGCCGGCGGCAGGCGGGCCGGCAAGGACACCCTCGCCAACGGACTGGCCTCGGCACTGGCACTACCCTGCGACAGCTTCGCCGCCCCGCTACGGCAGTTCGTCGCCTCCCTCCTCGGGTTGTCGCTGCGTGAACTGGACAACCGCAAGGAGGACGCCATCGACTGGCTGGCTGAATTCACTCCACGCCACCTGATGCAGGCCGCCGGCATCGAATGGGGGCGTGATCGCGTCCATCCCGAGCTGTGGGTACGTTCGCTGTTCGCACGCCTGCCAGCGGGCGGCCTGGTACCTGATGTCCGCTTCGCCAATGAAGCACATGCGATCCGCCGCCGCGGCGGTGTCGTGATCCGCGTCAACCGCCCGGGCCATGGTATCCATCAGACCCACACCAGCGAGCAGCCACTGCCCGATGAACTGATCGACATCGAGGTGAGCAACGACGGTAGCCAGGCCGATCTGGTACGCAGGACGCTGGACCAGCTGCTGTCGCGCGGCGTGATCTGAGCCTGGAGCAAGGCCGCGTTGCCCTGCCGCGTGCCCTGTCCCGCCCGCAGGTTCCGACCCATCGTCGGCGAAAATGATGTAAGGTCGTCCCCCATCACCGACGACACCTGTCGTCACCCCGCATCCCCAACCCCGTTCGCAAAGAGGAAATGCCATGGAGGTCGAACAGTTCACGTCGACGCGCCTGAAGGCCATCGAGTTGTTCAAGTCCCAGCCCAAGGGCGGCAAGGACACCGTGAGCCTGGACGCGATCTTCATCTCGCTGTGCTCGCAGGCCAACGCCCAGAGCGACGCCGGCAGCGCCAGGCAGGCACGGACCGCCGCACGCCCCGGCAGCCAGCAGCCGCCCGCGCCGTGGTTCACCGAAACCCTCGCTGCCTTGAAGGGCAAGGGCGAGTCGATCACCGTGGCGCGTTTCCTGATGTTCGCCAACCGCTTCCCGGTCAAGCGCATGGACCAGGTCAATGCCGCCCGCTGGCTGCGCGACGCGGGCTACATCCCGCGCAAGACCGGCGGCAACCTGGTGTTCGACCTTTGATCCAGCTCCACCTGCAGTTCTGAAGCCCCGGCATCGTCCGGGGCTTTTTCGTTTCAGGGCCCGCTCGCCTGCATGAGGACGGCCCACGGGGCGTCGTCCTCACCCTGTACCTGCCGCATCTCCTTGATCTGCTCTTCCTTCCGCCTTGTGAGGACCACGAGTACGAAAGGAGGGGAAAACATCGGTGGCAACAGCCAGCGGTTGCAAGGCATCACACCGCGCCCAGCAGCACTCCTCACCCGTCCTCGCGGCGCCGATGAATGTCTTCAGCACACACGACCGAAAGTAGATGAAAGGTGTTGACTGAAAGGGCGGGATGGCAACAGTGGAGATCAATGCCACTGACGACATCCTTCATGAACGCCCTGCCCGACAGCATCCAGACCCTGGCCGAGGTCATCGGCGAATCCGCAGCCCTCACGCTGGTGCGTGCATGGCCGCCGACCACCTCCAGCACCACCGGCCGCCACCGCGTCATCGTCTACGTTCCATCCACCCTGCCTGATCAGCATCGCCTGATCGACATCCTCGGCCACGACGTCGCCCAGCGGCTGGTCGCGCATTTCGGTGGCGAGCTGCTATTCCTGGCCTCCTGCTTTGCCGCCGGGGCGCACGAACGCCGCGATCAGATCGCGCGTGCCGTGGCCAGCGGCATGCCGCGCGAACATGTTGCACGTGAGTTCGGTGTCTCGCAGACCACCATCAAGCGCGCCCTGCGCGGTGCCCGCTCCGCGCCACCGCCGGCGGTCCACCCGGCCCTGCTCAAGGGATACGCGCGCGCATGAACGAAAGCGACCTGCTGGCCGGTGTACCGGACTGGGCCAAGTACCTGGGGGGAACCTCGGGCGTGCTGATCGCGGTATCGCTGTGGCTGCGCCAATGGTTGTCGTCGGCCAAGGTCGACCGTACCGCCGACGAAGCCACCAGCAACACGCTGCGCACCCTGCAGGAGCAGCTTGCCGCCGAACGCACCCGCGCCGACGGCCTGATGCACGAACGCGAGGCAATGGCACAGGAGATCGGCCAGCTGCGCGGCGAGGTCAGCGCCCTGCGCGCACAGATCGTCCAGCAGAGCGTGCAGATAGATGCGCTGCTCGCGCTGGTGCGCAAGCAGCCGGGAGCCGCCGCATGACGGCCGCCGCAGCCAGCGCCCTCGGCGGCGCCAATGTGGTCGCATTCCTGGACATGCTGGCCGTGTCCGAAGGCACCGACATCCCCAGCCAGCGCTCGCGTGACCGTGGCTACGACGTGATCGTCGGAGGCCAACTGTTCAACGACTACCGCGACCATCCCCGCGTGCTGGTGTCGCTGCCACGCTGTGGCATCAAATCCAGCGCCGCCGGCCGCTACCAGTTTCTTCGCAGCACCTGGGACGACCTGCGCGCGCGCCTCGGCCTGCCCGATTTCGGCCCGGTCTCGCAGGATCGCGCGGCGGTCGCCCTGCTTAGGCAGTGCGGGGCCTACGAGCTGATCCGGCTGGGACGTTTCGATGCCGCCATCACCGCGGCCCGGCGCATCTGGGCGTCGCTGCCCGGTGCCGGCTATGGGCAGAAGGAACATGCGCTGGAAACACTGCGCGTGGCCTACCACGCCGCCGGCGGAGCCCTGCAATGACGCCCCTCGCCCTGCGGTTCCGAATCGGCCTGCTGGTCCTAGCCGGAAGCCACGCAGGCTGCGCCTGGCTGGGGTGGACGCTACGGGACCGCAGCGCAGACCTCGCCGTTACCAGCACCCAGGCCGCACAGCAGGCATCGCGCGCTGATACGGCGCAGGCCGCCCATCAGCGGGACCTCGCCAACGCCCGCGCCGGTGCTCGGGCCGAATCGCAGCGCTTGGCCATGCAGGCCCAGCGCACCCGGCAGTTCAACACCCTGCAACAGGACATCGAGACCCATGCCAAGACGCCTGGCCGTGATCGCGGCGACGCTGATGCTGAGTTCGTGCGCATCTGGCGCGAAGCCAACGCCGGCCGCGCCCTGCCTCGTTGATCTCAGCATCGCACCGGCGCAGTTGCGTGCGCCGGACGAGCTGCCAGACCTGCAGGCAGCTACTGATGATGCACTGCTGCGCAATCACGTTGCGGTCGCGCGGCAGTACCACGCGCTGGCCGATCAACTGCGAGCGCTGCTGTGCAGCCTCGGCAGTCAGCGCGGCATCACCCTCAACGGCTCGGCACCGGTAGCGCCTCCAGGCTGCGGCGTCGCCGCCGGCAACAACCACGGCGCCGCGCCGGCCTTCTGACCCCGCCGCGGGCGGCCACGCCTGCAATGCCGTGCCCATCCGGTGATGGCAACACTGGCTGCAGACCGCGCGTGCCACGCGGCCACGCCCTTCCACCATTCACTACATGAGCTGATATGGCGACTGACTCCCCCTCTCCGACGCTCGACACACTGCACGGCGCCATCGAAACCGCCATCCGCGCACGCTTTCCGGACTTCGCAACCGTCGAGTTCTATCGCGAGGCCAGCACCGAAGGCATGCCCACACCGGCCTGCCTGCTGGCACTGACCCGCTGTGACCGCAGCCGGGAAGGCAATGACGGCAGCGGACTGCTGCAGGCGGTACTGCGTTTCGAGGCACGCATCGTCGTGGCGGCCGGTAGCACCGCCGGCGCGCTGCAACTGCGCAATGCCGCGATTGCATTGGCCACCTGGCTGCACCAGCTCGGCCGCTTCCAAGGTGCCTCCAGCGGTGCGATCGACGTAATCGCGGCCCTGCCCGAAGACGCCGCAACCGCACAGGCCGGCCTGCGCAGCTGGGTCGTCGAATGGTCACTGCCGGTCGCGCTGGGCGACAACGCCTGGGACGATGAAGGAGGCGTAGTGCCACAGGCGTCCTACAGCTTCGCGCCAGAGATCGGCCGTGCCCATGTAGCGCGCTACCAGCCCCTGCCGGAACGCGCACCATGAGCGCCGAACACGCACGTTTGATCGGCAACCTGCTGATGATCGGTGTGATACGCGAGCTGGACGAGGCGAATGGGCGTGTTCGCGTCGATGCCGACGGCATGC